>JAHIOG010000610.1 GCA_018895675.1 bacterium | reverse complement strand
AAATAAGTTGCTGAAACCATTTTTTTAATTCGGAATATGAAGAGGTTTCATGTGTCTGAATATGTTCAAGGATTATATATATATACAGATAGTCATATCGCAAAATGTTTTCTAAGAAAAATAATTTATCCAATTTTGATAGACTAAAAATATTCCCGGTAGACATATAGTTCTTTATTAGCACTAAATAGACTTTAAAAGACTTACTTGGGAGAAAAAGGTTGTTTAAAGAATTAATAAAACTAATATCAGAAGCAAAATCTATATATGGTTTTGCTGACACTCCATTTTTACTTACTTTAATCAATCCCTTGTCATTAATATGATGATGCAAATCGTCGTTAAATTTTTGTACGAATATTTCAAATTTTTTATTTATGAATCGTACAGGAACCTTATGATATTGATTAAAAAATAGCGCCAATATTTTAAAATACCCTAATCTTCTAACTTTTGTGTTGGTATTAAGTATTTTTATATTGCAGTCTTTATTAGAATTGTAGTTATTGTCTTGAGAAAGGTAAAAATCGGGGATATATTTTTTACGTCCTTTAGAGATTATATTTACAATTTCCTGAAAATAGTATTGATCGAATAGTTTTTTATCACATATTTCAATTTCAATTCCATACGTATCAGGTCCGGGACACATATAGCATTGATCAAAACATGGTTTAATGATTACTGATGAGTTATTTTCAAAAGGAATTCTCTTAATAAATTTTCTTTTTATATCATAGTATTTGTTGTATAGAGAAAGATCATTGTCTTCTGAAAATACAGGATCTCCATAATATATAAATTTAATCTTTGATATTTGATTAATACTAAGTGATGAAAGCACTTTATCTATTGTATGGCCTGGATCAATGTGCTGTACATCTAAAATGATCTCTGGAGAAAACAAATAACAGCATATTGTGTATTCATTAAAAATGAATTCTACTCTATTTTTCTCGTGATCAAGATTGTAATCTAAGCAACTGCTAATTAGATATTTTATCAACTTTTTCATGTTAAATAAAACAAATTGAACACCCATCTTTCTCCGTCTCTTCTAAAATATCGATTAGGTATGGAGAATTGAGGGTGTTTTTATGGTTTGAGTTCTTGAGATAATCTTCTTTAATCTGTTTCACGCGTTTCGGTTGGCTTAATTCGGCGAGGCTTTCATTCTGGTTCCAGGTGTAGCCGTCTTTCTCATATTTCATGGCCTTATTGAACAAGTCAGGATGATTTTCTAATAGCCATACCCATTCAATCTTCTGCTGGAAAAAGCAGAAGAAGCAGCCAGATCGACTGCGGGCATAATGACCGATCTTTTCGTTTACCTGAAAATTAACTTTATTGTAGTATGAGGGTACAGTCACTCCGTAATCGGCAAATATTTGAAAAATATCATCTCTGACAAGGACATCTTCGTTGTCCAGTAAAGTGAAATCATCGCATTTAGATAAAGGATAATCGGTGTTTTTTAAGAATTCAAAGACGACTTTATTGAATAGACTGATACCAAGATCAAGCAGGGAGTTGAGTTTGTTGTCCGGTTTATAGGCTAAAGATGTCGGTGTATTGACAACATCAAGGATTCTTACCAATTGACCGTCGGAAACAACCTTTGAATATAGTGACGCGATGGTCGTAATGTTTTCATTGCTTAAAACTTTGCGGATAACATCTTCACTCCAGATATTTTTACGGAAAGGAAAAATGGACTGGATATTTGATTTTTTTGAAATATATCCTTCTCGTTCTTCATCACCACGAATAGCGACGTATGAGATTACCGGATCGCTTCCGACGAATTCTTCAAAGGGTTCGAGCTTTAGTTTTTTTGTGCACCAGCGAGCACTGGATGACGGTAGGTAGCCGCCGAATAATTTATGGTAATGATCAAAAGGATCTTCGCTGCTTCCCCTTGCTGCGCGAAGTCGTTTGATTTCTTTACCGAGGAATACTTCCAGCTCCTCGATCAGATGTTTGGTTTCATCAAGTTCTTTGCCGGTATCGCAGAAGTAATATTCGATATCAAGATTAGGATATTTTGTTTTAAGGTATATTGCCAAAGCAGCGCTATCTTTACCGCCCGAAATACCTAAAACATGTCGTGGCTTCTTAATCATTTTCGAGTTCATTTTGCAAAAGTTTGACTAAAATAGCAATATTTAATTTTGAGTCTTTCGATAATATCTTTGATATTTGTGCGATGGTTTCTTCAATCTGCTTGGTTTTGGTCTTAGGTAGGCGAACTAAGTTCTTTTTTAATCCATTAACAAGAGACGTCATTTCAATTTTTATTATTTCTTCGTTATCCCGACCAGTTGTATCCGTTGATAATTCACAAAAATTATCTAATTCCCTAAACAGATATTTAAGTTTGTTTTGGAGAATTATTTCGTCATCGTCGCTAAACCGTTCAATTGGCTTATTCATGGCAGAGTGGACAATGGAATTGATCCATGCTTTTTTATTACCAGAAGGAGACAGAAGTCTTGTCAGAAATACTTTTTCAAGGGGTTTTAATATGGACTTGTTTAGTGTTTTATAACGATTTGAGAAGTAGGTTTTATATTTTGTAAAATCTGTATCAGAGCCGATAATTTCATCGGTAATGTATGTATCAATTCTATGAACTAGCGCATCCAGAGCATAATTAATTTCGTGTAGGCTTTCTATTAGTTTTAGTGTAAATCCTTCAATCGAAGATTTGTCTGAACTAAGTTCTTGTAAGGAATATCCCATTGCGCGTGGGAAGGCTTCGAAAAAAACTGATTCCGGATCATCAATCTCTTTAACTGCTTGCTTTAGGGCAACTGCCGATGGTGATATTGAGTGCGTGTTTCGACTGTATTCCGGCAACTCTTTATAAAAAACGAAGAATGGTTTGATGGTTTCTATAAATGTTTCATTTGATGGTAATGCTTCGATTTGATTTAAAATATTACGATAGCTATTAAAGATTTTCATTTTGACGTCAGACAGATCAAATGCTTTAATAGAATAATCTGAGGGTTTTTTATTTATCAAATCTAAAATATCGGAATTAATGAGAGGAATATAGCCTTTCTTCCCATACAACGCGAAATCATTGCGTTTTATAAAAAGAAAAATAGGAAACCAGAATTGAATAAATCCATCTTTAAGCTTAAAAGGTTTTTTACTAAGCAGACTAATCAGTTCGGATAAATTGCGTTTACCATATTTACTACTTTGAATGAAACTTTCGCATTCATTCCATAAATCATTAAAAGATTTCTCGTTGATAGGGTTTGCTAATATATAATTATCATTTTCAATTCTATGAATTCCGGAATTTTTTAGTAGAGATAAATAGATTGTTTTCTCAGGTGGAAAATGTGTCTCATCAAAGCCAAGATTTTCTTTTTCCCAATTTGCGATTACTGCTTTGATAAGATTTCTTCTCGCAGAGGACATAGCACCGGTGAGCCTTGAGCGATTCACCAATTCACTTTTGAATATTGGTGTAGAGGAGTAGACTTTTGAACACATACCGGATAATAAATTATTAAATGTTTTAGCACTATCAATTACTTTTGTTTCACCTTTATATATCCAGGATATATTGCTGTTTTCATTAAATAGATTCTCTGATAGATAAGAATTAAGTTGTTGAATGTGATTGTCCATGAATGTTTTTAATTCACGGACTGCAACCTTGTCATCTTCGTTATGTAATATTACTCTTTTGATTTTTTCAATTTCAATGAGGATTGATTCTATGTCTGATGTGTTTTGAAATTTCCCAAATATTATCGCTTCGGTGCAGTTTTTAGAAACATTGATAATTTCTTTTTCAGGTATACTATTATTAAAAATCAGATTGATATATCCATCAACTTGTCCTTTAGGTTCTACTATACGAGGTTGATCACTTATAATATATTCAAAAAACCTTGGTGTGCCTTTCTTGTAGTAAATTGATTTTGCATAAATATAGGGGAAGCTAAAGTATTCTTTTATATACGTGGATATATTTGATATTGGAGGTATGTCTTTTGAAACTTGATGAAGTGCCAAATCAATATCGAGATCGGTTCCTTCAAACAATACATATTTATTACCGTATCTATTATACCGAATAATCTTATTCTTTTCTAATTCCTTGACAAGATTATGTGCATTTTTAATACCAAGACCATACATACAATATGAACATAAAAACGATTTGTCTATTATTGCAGATGGAGATGCAAAGATGTTTAGCAAGCCAATTGTTTTAACTAATTTTTGAATATCCTCGGTATTTTTATCAAATATGTTTTCTGTTCTATTTAATGCTGATTTAATAGTATTCCATTGAATATAATGTGGGTTGTGACGTGGGTATATATAAGAAAAATAGTTATATTGCAAATAATCATAAACGCAAGCTATGTGATAATAAGGAATACTTTTCGGTTTATAATCGTTTAGTCCAAGAAAATCACCCGATTCTATGAATGAAAATAATGATCGTTCATTTTGACCATATTGCTGTAGAGCTTTTGTTATAATGGCGGCTGATAATATATCAAGAGGGAACAACTTTTTAGCAGTAACAAGATCAAGATAATCGTTTAAGGGATATACCTTGGCTTCTTTGATTGATTTGAAAAGGGTTTTTATAATGGAATTGTTTCTTGGGTAAGAACCAAATTTCTGCTCAATTCTATTGGCGGCTAAAAACAACAGTTGTTCCACAGGTTCATTAAAAGGAATTTCTTTTAATCGACCTTTAACTTTATTCCACTCATCTCGTTGGTTTTTCTTTAAGGCACTTGCATAGGTGTTAAAATCTTGATGAAGTGTTGTAATCAAGGCATAGTTTTTATCAGTATCATTTACATATTCAGACAACTGTTGAATAAAATAGATCTCTTTTTCGGGCGCATTCCCAGCGGCATATTCCAGAAATTTTCCGCACTCATCAATAATAATAAAAAATGCCTGCCTATCGATTTGGCTTTGAGTTGTTATTTTGTCAAGTTTATTAAATATTGTTTGTGTGAGTTTTCCTTTTGGTTTTGTGATATCCAAAGATTTAGCAAAAGCTTCGGTTAACGAGGAATAATCGCCAATAATTTGAATAAATTTAAATGACCGAATATTACTCATTTGACCATTAAGCGCGTCAAAATATATCTGGTTTTTTTGTAGGTGCTTTTCAAGGGCCCATAAAAATGCAGACTTCCCGGTACCGTACGATCCAATAATGTTAAAAGATCGTTGGCCAATAGGATAACTATCTATTATTTGTCGATAAATTAATTTTGAATTGGGTGTGGGAATATAATTTAGATTCTTATTCTCATCCCGAATTATATTAACTGACACTGAAAAACTAGATACCATAATAGTCTTTCAGAACATTCAATTTATTGAGACTATTCTTGATCTGAAGTTCACTGATTCCGGCATTTT
>JAHIOG010000609.1 GCA_018895675.1 bacterium | reverse complement strand
CAACCCTTACTATGCACGCCATCCCATCCTACACCGAATAGCCCTACAAGTGCATGTTGTCATTTCTTCCTTGCAGGTTTCAGACTTCGACCTCTCTGGAAGGTTGGTCACTATCACTTTGCGTAACGATGCCTAACTGGGTTCATTTACATTACGGCTTACATAGTCGCTTATCATGAACTTGATACGCTTTGTTTCCTCTGCGTACCTCATGATGGCTTCAGACTGAACGACAAATTGGTCTGTGTAATCCTTTCATATTACTGGGTTTTTGATTATTTCAATAAACGCACGCTTCATGGCGTACCAGAGGCGCAGAGAACGCCTGTCTGTCCGGCAGCCGCCGGATTCCATCAATGACTTATCCAACGGGGTGAACAAAAAAACAAGAAATTGACTTGTAAGGGACTATGTTTTTTCTAAGACGCTGCTTAGAAAAAAAGCCACTTTCAGTGGGAAATAAACATTGCATAGTTGTAATTGTTCATGGAGTGATGGAGTACTGATAAATGCGAAAGAATAAAAATCGTAGCTACATTCATCCATCCTTCCATTAATCCAACACTCCATTACTCCACTTCTCTATCTATGCCACTTGATTGTTACCAACATATTGGTAAGTTTTGTCCATTAAGAGCCTAAATATTTTAATCAGTAATTCTTCCAGCGGATGAGCTGTATAGCATCACCAAGCGACTGCTCAATTGTCGTTATCTGCAATGAATGATAATTGCACTCTAATATTAGATCATAACGATCCAATATTTTATTAGGACCACTCCCCTGTTCAGAATTAATTGGACTGCAATCTTCATTTAGTATCCCCACTCGATCGTTATTTAACAGAATATCACCTTTGTCGTAGATAATTTTATTCAGTACAATGGTCTCTCCTTCTTCTGTATTAAAAATGTCATCGTTTAAATAAACATTTTTTCGATAGTATTCGGTAATGTCATAAAAATTCAATTCCGGAAGCGGGAGTTTATCCAGATAATTCCATAATTTGATCCCGGACATTTCAGCAGCCGATATCATATAACTAGAGTCTGTCCACAAACTATGAAAACTTGAGTTAAGTTTGCTTTAGCTGACTTGACTTAAGTTTTCTAACTCATTGAAATAAGTCAACTTAACTCATCCGGCAACTGCCGGATAAGTCAAGTTTCCATTTATCGAAAAAACCAACATTACGGACAGACACTAATTAGTAGAATATGATAAATTAAAATTATGAATACCAACCATATCGTAATTAAACCGCAGCGAAATTTATTCAGAATTCCAATAATCGAGATAATCCGCTATAAAGATTTACTCTACTTCCTTGTCTGGAGAGACCTGAAAGTACGCTACAAACAAACTATTTTGGGGGCGTCCTGGGCGCTATTTCAACCTCTGGTACAAATGGTCATTTTCTCAATATTTTTTGGTCGCCTGGCGAAAATCCCTTCTGAAAATGTTCCCTATCCCATCTTTGTTTATTCCGCTTTATTACCCTGGACGTTTTTTGCCAATTCACTGAATGCCTGCAATAACTCTGTAATCAATAATGCCGGTCTTATCACGAAAATCTATTTTCCGCGGCTAATTATTCCGCTTAGCGCTATCGGCGGTGGACTGATAGATCTTTTACTGTCGTTTTTAGTGCTCTTGGGAATAATGGCATACTATAATTTTAGCATAACAATTCATTTCTTAATGATCTTTCCGTTGCTAATAGGAACAATATTTACTGCAATAGGCATTGGCACCTTATTATCTGCTTTATCGGTAGCATACCGCGACTTTCGTCATATAGTTCCATTTGGTATTCAAATCTGGCTCTTTGCGACGCCGGTGATTTATCCACCTTCAATTGTCGGCTCACGTTTTGAATTTTTATTAAATCTGAATCCGATGGCTGGCATCATCAACGGTTTTCGCTCGGCAATCCTGAATAGACCGTTTTCATGGGATGCAATCGGTATCTCATTTTTAATCTCTGTAATTATTTTTATGATAGGCGTTGGCTACTTCTCACGGGTTGAGAAAAAATTCGCTGATATAATATAAACAATATGAATAACAGCGAAATCATTACTATTACCGGTTTAAGTAAAAAATACCGGATCGGCATTCAGGAAAAACACGATAACTTGCGGGAAGCAATTGCATCCTTTTTCAGTAATCCAATCAAAAGAATAAACCGATTCCGGGGCGCTTCAGATTATTCTAAAGAAGAAACTATATACGCTTTGAAAGAAATTAACCTAACGGTTAAACAGGGCGAAGTGCTTGGAATAATCGGACGCAACGGCGCAGGAAAAAGTACCTTATTAAAAATATTGAGCCGAATCACCGAACCAACCGATGGAGAAATTATAATCCGGGGAAGATTATCGTCATTATTAGAAGTTGGGACCGGCTTTCATCCTGAACTGACCGGACGGGAAAACATCTATTTAAATGCGGCAATTCTGGGGATGACTAAAAATGAAATCAACGAAAAATTTGACGAAATTGTTCGGTTTTCAGAGATTAGAAAATTTTTAGATACTCCGGTAAAACGCTATTCCAGCGGCATGTATGTAAGATTAGCATTTTCGGTAGCAGCACATCTTGAGCCGGAAATTCTTTTAGTTGATGAAGTCCTTGCTGTTGGTGATATAGGTTTTCAAAAAAAATGTCTTGGTAAGATGCATGACGTCTCCTCAGGTGGAAAAACTATTATTTTTGTCAGCCATAATATGGCGGCAATCGAAAATCTCTGTACGCGGTGTATCGTAATTAACGACGGGGAAATAACTTTTAATGGGAATACCGATGGCGCCATTAAATATTATCATTCCCAACTATCAGAAACAGTAAAACCGACCGATCTTCTATCAGAAGATATCAGTCGAATCGGAGATAGTAGAATAAGATTCAAAAATATCGCCATGCTTAATTCGGAAGAAAAGACCTCAAATCAAATTTATATGGGTGAAGATGTTACAATAAAAATCGGTCTTAAAGTCAATAAAGGAATCAAAGAACCTCGAATCGCGGTATTTTTCAAAAATCAATTAGGACAAACTGTTTTCCGCACTTTTACATGGGAAAAGGAAAAAGATTTCTCTTCTATAACCAACGATTGTGAAATTCTATGTAAAATACCCAACCTCCCATTACTGCAGGGCAGATATTATCTTAATATCTGGATCGGCGAATATAATAAACCTTCGGATTTCATCGAATCCGTACTTTCCTTTGATGTTCTGGGAAAAGATGTTTTCGGAACAGGAAGACAACCGGATCAACGGTATGGCGGAGTTGTGTTTGTTGAGCATGAGTGGGATTTTTTATAGATTTTATTATTCACCGCCCCGAAGGGGTCTCTTCGAGGCAAAGAACGCAAAGATTAGTTAAACACTTGAAAATATTTATGTTATTTTAACAAATAATTTAAAAGGTATAATATGAGAACTACTATCACACTTGAAAAAGAGATTTTAGACGATCTTATGAAAGAGACAAAAGATAAAAATAAAGCTTCTGCCGTTAAGAAGGTCATTAAGGAATTCTTAAAGCAAAGAAAAGTAGAACATATTAAAGCAATGAAGGGAAAACTTAAATTTACCCTTTCGGCAGATGAAATACGTCATTATGAGCAACGCTAAAATCCTTGTTGATACATCTGTCTGGATTAACCCTACAACGTCAGTTAATAAGTTTTATACCAAATATGGAGTCATTAGAAATTCCTATATACTATATATTGGCTGCTAAATTTGTAAGTTACGTAGTAGGGTTAATTATTTCCAGAATAAATCTTCAAAAGCCTCTTCGATGATGGATAGCGTTCTCACATTTAATTCCGTATATGTGCCAAAGGTAGTGACAGCAGAGCTTTATCAGGGAGCAAAATCACAAAAAGAAATAAGAGTTATCAATGAATTTTTCGACGCCTTTTTTATTATTGATCAAAAAGAAGATACGTGGATAAAAGCCGGTATGCTATCCTTTGACCTAAAAAGAAAAGGGGTTTGTGTCAATCTTACAGATTGTTATATCGCAGTTATCGCCGCAGAAAATGAGTGTAAAATATTTACTCTTGATAAGCATTTCAAATTGATTCAAGAGCAAAAAGATCTGATAGATATCAACTTTTTTCGGTCATCAATACTTGAATAAACATGTAAAACATGTGCGTATAATTACTCCAACCAATTGATGAAAAATTTTAATATAAAAAATACCGGGAATTAACAAATGAGACTGTCAAAGTATGAATCTCAGGTGATAAAAAAATTGATTGAAAAATATATTATAAATGCGGAAATATATATATTTGGCTCCAGAGTAAACGATAATCGTAAGGGTGGAGATATAGATATTTTAGTAATATCGGAAAATAAAACTCCATTAAGGATTTTAAGGAAAATTAATATAGAATTGGAAGAAAAATTTGGTGAACAAAAAATAGATGTTGTAGCTTTTTCAGAGCATAAGCTATCACCTTTTGCAAAATTAGCACTATTAGAAGGGATTAAATTATGAGACAATCTGAAAGAGAAAAATTGCTTTTAAGAAAATTGAAAGAAGATATTGATATATTAAAATCTGCAAAAAATACGTTACAATATTCTTATGATAAATGTAGGAAAATAGGTACTAAAACTGATTACTCTCTTGAAGAACTTGAAAGTTTTGAATCTTTAACTTCAAGATTTGCAAGACTCTCAGACATAAT
>JAHIOG010000608.1 GCA_018895675.1 bacterium | reverse complement strand
GGGGCGCGGGAAGATATCTTTATACTCCTCATCAACATTATAAAAAATACTGATACCCTGGTAAAGCCGGTTTTTCCATAACGCCTTCGAAACACTGACCTGCCATAATAAGCCGTTTAAATCAAATCCGCCGATTGAACTGTCAGCCATCACAAAAGGCATTCCCTTATAAGGTTGACGGTTATGGGTCCATGCTTTCTCTTTTATATTCTGATACCGGTAAACAAAAGTTCCGGAGAATAGTGTATTCCCAGCTAAGATTTTTCCTCCTGATGCCGACCAGTAAGAATCCGATACTCTACCGGGATCCAGGTACCGTTTAAAATCACCGAAGGCGGAATTTGCCTGCGAGGAATATCGGACATAGGATTCATTGTCTGTATAAACTAACCAGCCGGGATTAATATGGATCTGTTGCGATAAATCATTTAGCTGAATGCCGGTATAGAACGAAACAGGGTCCTGATACGGATTTGAACCCGGCAAGTTACCGATTAGCAGAACCATTACAGTTCCGATTATCCAGTGGGTTGTCTTTTTCCTGTATTTCCGACAATATTTCATACTATTTTCCCTGGTCAAAAATATATCCCGGCGTAGGATGGTCAAGGACTATGAAATCGATACTGCTGTTGTTATTATCCATGAGTATCGGTCTTACGCCTTTATAAAAATCAATCCGGCGTTGAATAGATTTATTTTTATACGAGTCAAATCCACCCGTCAGCCCGGCATCTATCGACGAGTCAAGACGTTTGTATTCAACTTCCGCAAGGTTGTCACGGTAGTCAACACCATCTAACACGGCGCTCTTCGGAAATTTTAAACAGTCGAACTCACTATAGCCACAGGCATAGGGATCTTTTACTTTCAACAGGACAACGGCATCATTAAAAACAGAGTAAAGAAAGTCAACACCGTATTTATGATGTATCTGAATCATATCGGTAACATCGGGATTATTCTGATCACCGGGTGGATTGCTGACAAAGTACTCAAAATCGGCGTCATGCAGGTCTACGCTACTCGCAACCACCACAGTATGATCTATAGCGTCTTGAGCAACAATCACAAATTCTCCCGGATTAAGAGGATATTCCTTACCGCCCCCTGGAAACATATAGGCGTGAATTGAATAAATATAGTCTTCGTCCGCATGCCCGTAATCCAAATCGGCAATTATGAGACTATCCAGGTACACCACTTCATCGGAATTGTTGTAAATTTCCGTAAACTGATCGTGAAAGTACTGGGGAATATAATAGGGTGATTGCGGCGGCGAACCGTTATAATAAATCTCGCTGAGAACCAGCTGCCCGGCGACAGAGGGTTCCACATAAATATTTGTATTGAAATCCTCCCCGAAAATTTCTATATCCGTGAGTTGACCATTCAGGATTTTCTCAATCAACACATCTTCATATTTAAACATTACCCGTTTGGTAACAGATATATTGTATCGGTCCGGAAGAATTGCCTCGAAACTTGCAACTCCGAGTGAATCGGACAATGTATCGTAAAAGTTATAATATGAGATTGAATTAATAAATACCGTAGCGCTGTCCACGAAAATTTTATTAAACTGATCAAAACTGAAACCGGTTGTGTCCAAAACCGTAACATTCAGATTAAGCCGCATGGATTCCGGTGGGGATATTTTTTCCTCACACCCCGTCCAGATCAGCAATCCTGACATAAAGATCAGAAACACAATATCAGGAACATTCCGAGCTGACTTTCTTTTCATTTTAAAACTCATTTGAATAATTTATTCACCACTCCGCTGAATTCCACACCAAAGAAGATATCCGGATTTAAACGTGTATAAGACTTCGTTCCCGCAGTTGTTCTCTGGCGACGATAAAGGGGATGATCATTAAAAATATTATTCACAAAAAAGGAGACTTCCGTACCACTGAACAAAGATTTACTGACCCGCAGATTAAAGAGCCAGATATTTTTTTTATTCTCCGGTTTGTACCAGTAATCGGAATATACTCTCCGATAACCACTGAATAATTCGCTGTTACGCTCTTCTTCCGGAATGAATATCATATCTCCGGTATTCGTTAAATAACCAACAGCCAGGGAATCATCCATCCCGGAGAGCCAATCTTTATCAAACACCACCTGTTGGGCTTCCAGAGTAATCCAGGCGCCCAGTTTCTTGATCGTGAATTCGGCTTTATAATTAATAAGCAGATTTTCTGATTTTAGATTTACCACATTCCAAAATGGTTTAATATAATTCTGAATATTTGTATCAAATCTGTACGCCCCGGCAAAATCGTAATATTTCTTATCACTTTCACTATAATTATAAGCGGCTTCAATTCTTAACCGCATATCCAGCGGGGAAAATCGCTTCGTCTGAACCGAAAATTCAACACCGCGGCTTTTACTGCTTTGAGTATTATCAAACATGGTAAACGTCGTATATACTGAGTCATATACACTTTTACCGGTTGTATCGGGCCAGGACGGATAATCATATTTATACAGAAAAATCGGGGTGATCTTTGTTGATGCAAATCCGCCATGAACCGTATTCGAATAGCCGGTCAGAGTAAAACAAAGCTTACCGATCTTCTGATCGTAACTCAGCTCACGCTTTATCTGTTGAAATCCTTTTAGTGCGGGATTCTCTTTTGGGAAAATATAGGTGGATATTACAGCGAGACGGAGAGAATCCTCATCGGTATATCGATTAATGTCATCCACATCGATATAAATATCGCTGGGGAATAACATACTCAAAGATGGTGACTTGGAGGTGGCTCCATATCCGATTCGAATCTGGGAGTTTTCACCTGGCTGAAATACAAAATTTAAGCGGGGATTGATAAAATATCCATGATTGGCCGGCAAGAGGTCGTCACCCGAACCATAGATTTCAATCCGGGTTCCGAGGTTCAATTGATAATCTATCCCAAGATGCCCGGTTATACGATCTTCCATATACAAACTCGTAATTTTCAGGTCGGGAATATCATCATATTTCCGTGGCCGGTCCCGGAAAACTGAATTAATACTCGGAGGAGTCCGGGGATCAAAATACTTTCCGGGCCCGTTATTTCCTTCTAATCTGTAACTGATGCCACTAACAAATTTATGTGTCTGATCAAACATAGATAATTCACTGTTGTATTCCAAATTCAGATAATGATTATAAGCCCGTCCTTTCACCCACAATTTCGAAATGTAATTCTGGACAAATTGACCTTCTTGAGTTCCTTCCGTAATTCGATCAGAAATATAGGTATTGTCACTGGAGATCAGTTTTTTCGTATAAGAATTCTGGCGGTTTAAATTTAAGGAGTAGTTAACGTCAATACGCTGGCGGGGCGACAATATGTACTGACTATTGTGATTAAAGCGAATGATATAATCGCGGTTGTACAACTCGGTCAAGTACAAATCGCCCTCCCGTAATCCCTGTTCATCGAAAGTGCGGGTATAATACAGGCGGTTCCGCATAATATAGAGATTTTTAAACAGATAGGTATCATGGGAGAGTTGACCTGCTACACGTTTGTAATCAAAATCTTCAATTCGGATATCCTTGACACTCTTGGCATAATTGAGATTATAGGACAGGTGCTGATTAAATAATTTGAATCCGCCGCCAACGTTCAGTTCTTTATTCTGCAGGTTGTATTTGTATTTAAAACGATGATCAACACGTTCAGCTTTGGTCTTAACTTTGATAATACCAGATGTCAGATCGCCATATTTTGCCGATGGGATTCCGCGAATAACTTCGACTTCCTCAATGTTATCCGCCGGTATTTGCCGAAGATCAATCCCTGAATTTTCCGTCGTCCGTTGTACGGTGCCGGTATTTGTTTTAGTATCTATCTGCATATTAGCATTGTTGGAAATCGGAATATTATCAATTATGATCTGGGTGCCAAACATGGCATTTCTATCAGCATCGGATTCTGTGGAGCCGGTTCGAATGGACACCTGTTTTTTACTCTGCAAGCCGGGATTTTCAAACCGCTGACCCGGTACGAGTTTTAAGACGTCGCTTAGGCTACTCGCCTGGATATGATCGATTTCCCCCGCAAGAATAGTCGTTTTTGTTTCTGCATCGGATGGCAACAGTTCCCTTTCCGCAAACACTACAATGCCGCCAATTTTAAAAAATTCGATCTGTAACTTATAGTTCCGATCAACCACTTCCCCCGGATGGAACTGGATACTATCCTGAACACTTTTATATCCGATAAAACTGACTTCAATGATATAGTTTCCCGGCTTTAAAGTAATATGGAATGATCCGTTATAATCGGTTGCGGCGCCTGTATCCATTCCCTTTACGACCACATTCGCTCCCACGAGTGGGCGCTCGTTTTCATTGAGGACAATTCCTTTTAGCACAGCTTTGTCCGGTGCTGACCAGACAACCGACGTCGTAAAAAACATCAGAAGCGGCATTAAGAACAGAACACTGCTAAATGCTTTCGTTCTTATCATATCATTTGCATTCTAACTTATGAGGAACAGACGACAGAAATCCTATCGCCTGTCCCTCATTAAAAATATCAGTACTTAATGACCCTCGCCGGCTCTTCGAACTCAAAGAAATTTTTTCTTTCCTGGGTTTCATCATCCGAAATGAAAATTTTTAAAACCGGCTCCAGAAGCGAAGCGTGAATCTGAGCCGAATCCACCTGGGCAGGGTCGTAATAAACCTGCAAAACCGGTCTGTCGGTATAAGTGGTTCTGATCCTGACAGTCCCGTCAAAGAAAGAAACATGGCTGGTTAAATACTTCAGATTTTGTCGAATGCCGATACTTTCAGCATAAGGCAAACCGATTTCAAAGATATACAGGCTGTCGGGATTGTAATTTTCATAGTCGTTATATATTTGATTGTAACCGGTAAAGAAATCCTGTCTGAAAGTAATGTAAGAGACAGTGTCAATTACCGTTCCTTTATCGGCGCATTCAAAATCTACTTTAACGGTCTCCTCTTTGCCTTTTGATATTTTGACATAACTTTTTTGCTCAATAATTTCTTTTATTGCATCAGTTTGAATGCTATCCGCATTGAATAATATTTTGGCAATGACCGGTTCCCCAAAATTGGTTTCGTATCCGTAAATATTCTTGTTTTTCATCAACATCCGGACCAGATCGACATTATCAGTGACATCCCATATTCCGTCAATGCTAATTTGAAATACCGCTAATTGCTCCGGCTGGAAGCCTTTTAACGTATTCATCTTATATTGAACCGGTTTAAATACTGCTCTTTTCACGCCGGTGACGTCCGTTTTTTCAGGGTCGTAATAGACGACAATCCGGTGTCCTTTCGCCCAGGCGTCAAGCCCGACAATGCCCTTTTTCCTCATTAACTTATTCTGAAGTGTTTTGGCGCCGCCCCAGCATTTAATACTCAGGAGGTCTTTCATCTCATATTTTCCAACGGATTCCAATTCATCAAAATTGCCCCAACGCTCCGAAAGAGTAGCAAAGGAAAAAGTCTTCGCAAATATCAATCCCAGGACAAATAACACTACTAAAACAACCGGCGGCAGCCAGGTTCCGTTTGATTTAATCAGCCCGATACTATTATCTGTCTTACAACTCTTTACACAATCCATGCAAAAGTTGCAATCGGGATGAGTAACTTTTTCATATTTACTGACTTCAATTCCCTGGGGGCATGATTTATCGCAGAGCGAACAGCTAGTGCAATTATCTTTGCTGACTTTGACTCTCAAAGGAGAAATCGAATAAAATTTAAATCGAATAATCTCCGCCGCCGCGCCGGAAATAACCAGCGCCAGAAGCAGCCATAAAATATGTAAATCCCAGCCAATCAACCGAATAATGACATAGACGATGATGATCGGCAGGGTGATTAAATAGTTCGCAAAGATATTGCTAAGCGCTCCCAGCGGACAGACATATTTACACCAGAAAAAGCGGATGTACACCGAGCCTATCAAAACGACTAATAATGTCAAAATTCCCGCCCAAACAACCACATCGCTATCAAAACCGCCGGCAGCTGCATAATATGGATCGAATTTTTTACACCATAATTCACTGGATGTAATTGTAAAATATGCCGTGAACAATAATAAAATATATTTTCCAATCCGTAACAATCGATCCCACATGCCGGTGAGCACACGAGACAGGTTGAACTTTGCCAGCAGCTTATTCAACCACTCGATAACAGTTCCTACCGGACAGATGTATCCGCAAAATAATTTACCGAAGACCATCACTCCGATTAAAAGGAAAATACCCATAAACACCTGGTCTTCACTCATGGCGCAGGACATCGATCCAATCCATAATTTACTGCCCAGCGATAAAATGCCGCCGAAAGGACAATAGGCTTCATAGTCCGGCTTTATCACCTGAAAAGCCCCAAGAATTACCAAAACTAAGATCAGGATTAGAATTGCCGACTGAAATATCAGTTTGGTTTTGTTGTGAAGAAAATTATGATTCATTTTTGCTAACTCACTTCCTTTTTTTTGTATAAAGGGGGCTGTATTTTGACAGCCCCCTGCAAATTAACTATAGTACAGATATCCTATTTAAAGTTTAGTTCATATGACCATAGGATGCTTATCTTTAAACCATGCAGAAAGGAGCATCTTATGGTCGACACAAAATTTAATTATGGCATTAAGAGACTG
>JAHIOG010000607.1 GCA_018895675.1 bacterium | reverse complement strand
GGCGATATTGCGCTAAAGGATTCTCTGGCGCAATTGCGAACGGCGGTTTTTCAGAAACGATACCCTCAATTATCGATTCATAAAAATTCTATCGACAGCGATATCAAAAAACTTGATTTGCCGGACAACGCGACGCTATCCTACGATGAATCTTTCGAAAAGAAGGAATTGACGCTGCAATGGCGATTGCGTACTTCAAAAGACTTGAAACGTTTGCAGCAATTGGGCGACGACATGACCATCCAAAAAATTCGGCAGATTATGGATAAATTATAGATGAATCTGAAAAACCGGTTTCTTCGCATCTTTGTAACAGAATCCGCATTAAACGATGCCGTGACCGGCGCTATTATCGAGAAATATCCGGGACGAATACAAAAGGTTGTGCCGGACGACTATGATATATGTGAAGATGCTCGGGGCATAGACCCTAAGAGAGTTCTTTATCTGACACACTCAAAGGGTGATGTGGTAAAAGGGTGTCCCGGAACCGCAGAGAGCTACTTATGTTGCAATTATCAGGTCATCAACCAGACTCAGAATTGTCCGATGAATTGTGTGTATTGCATTTTGCAGTTCTACCTCAATCAACCGGCGACAATTCTTTTTACAAATTTTGATGATATTTTTATTGATCTGAAAGAAAAACTCAGTCGTCAATCAAAGCGATTTTTCCGGATCGGCACCGGAGAATTAGGAGACAGCCTTGCAATATCAGGGTCGGTATTTTTCGCCGATCAGGCAATCCGGACTTTCGCGGATATTCCTAACGCACTTCTGGAATTAAAAACCAAAACTTCTGAAACGGATGGTCTTTCGAATATTTCTCACAACGGACATACGGTACTGGCATGGTCAATAAATCCACAGGAAATTATTCACCGGTATGAATTTAAAACTTCGCAGCTAATACCAAGATTAGCAGCGGCGGCGAGAGCCGGCGATGCCGGATATTTACTTGCATTTCATCTGGATCCGATTTTAGCTGTCCCCGGCTGGGAAGATCTTTACAGCGATTTGCTTGATGAGTTATACCTGCATATCCCTTCTGAGCGCATTGCCTGGATCAGCATGGGTTCACTGCGCTATCCGCCATCGATGAAAGATAAGATGATCGAAAGGTATCCTTCTACGACGTTGCCTTTTGGTGAAATGATTCGCGGAATGGATGGGAAAATGCGGTATGCGCGCCCGGTGCGTGTTCCGATGTATAAGAAAATATATCAACAATTAACAGGGCTTTCCGATCCACCGTTCATATATTTTTGCATGGAGAGCCAGGATGTCTGGGAGGAAGTTACCGGAACGTCACCGGAAAGTAATGCGCATCTGGATTATCTATTTGCCGAAAGTTTATATAAACGCTTCGCCGGTTTATTGGCTGAAAAGCCGGAGCGTGATACATATGAGCGGGGTTTTTCATTAGAGCAAATACCCAATAAACCGGGCTGAACGACGATTATTAAAACTTGCTCAGATTCTTTAAAAGAACAGGTTTGTGAATGATCTCATTTGCCCAGAATAAGCCGATCAATGTTTTTGCGTCGGTAATCTTTCCGCAATAAACCAGTTCCATTGCATCTGAGATAGAAATCGTATCGACTTCGATCGTTTCATCGGCATCGGGTCGTTGAGGACTTGAGATCAGCTGATCCGCCCAGTATAAATACAATAATTCATCACTGTATCCGACGCAGGTATGGATTTGACAAACGGGGCATAGTATTTTAGCGTGGTATCCGGTTTCTTCAGCCAATTCTCGCCGTATGGTATCTTCCGGTGATTCTCCCGGATCGAGTTTGCCGGCAGGCAGCTCAAGCATCATTTGGTTTACAGGGTACCGGTATTGACGGACCATGGCAATAATGTTATTGCCCAGATAGGGAATAACGACGGATGCCCCCGGGTGTTTTATATACTCACGGGTAGATTGATTTCCATTTGGCGATATTACGGTGTCTTTATAGACCTGTAGCAATTTGCCGGAAAAGACCTGTGATGAATCAATCTGTTTTTCAAAAAAATCAGAATCTTTTTGCATATGCACTTACCTGTTGGAATTTGTTATCGTTTATATGAAAGAAAACCACGAATATACACAAATTTTAGTTAAATGATCTTTGCAGGATCGGTTTTCATAGTAAACAACTCATTCCTCTCGTAGAGATATCCTTGATATAAGCCCCTTTACCACGCTCGTTCCCCTCGTAGAGATGTCTTTGACACAAGCCCCAGCTTGGGAATGCCAGCGAAAGACGTGCAAGACGTAATGGTTATTTGGAACCTGCCTTATGAAATAGTTAAATCTTTGAAAGAGAAAAACCCTG
>JAHIOG010000063.1 GCA_018895675.1 bacterium | reverse complement strand
GGGAGAATTGATTGCAGATAGCAGATTTTTGATTGCAGAATATCCCCAATGGGACGCCATCGGCGCAAATTTCTAATTTCCCCAAAGGGGTGCCTTCCCCGAAGGGGATCCTTTGGATCGGCACAAATATCAAATATCTTCTGTCTCCCTCTAATGATTGATCGAAGAGACCCTTTGTAGGATTCGACGGGTATCAGACTAATATATCTTTCCGTCGTATAGTTGTTTTAGAAACTCCTCAACAGGTAAAATATCAACGCCATCGTAGTGATAAGTGCGTTCACCGGTATAGACGCCAATCATCTTCCGGACAACAATACCCGAATGACTACTCATATCACGCATTGGCTTTTCCCAGCAGCGATTCCATTTGTCAGATAGTTTCACTTCAATACATATTACATGGGGTGTTGTTCCGGATAGAGGCTTTTTTACTTCGATAATAAAGTCAATTTCAACTCCTGCAGATGTGCGATAATAAGAAATTTGCCGATGTTTTTTACGTGTTTCATTATATACTCGGAGTTCATGGTAAATGAGCGTTTCCAGAGCGTGCCCTTTCCAATGGCGATCAACCGGATCGTACGAAAGTCCCGCGGCGGCGCGCGCCACACCCGGATCAAACCAATAGAATTTTGGATGGGTTTGTTCACGTACCTTAAGGCGTGGTCGAAAAGCGTGCAAGAAATGGCCCAATAATGTATCTATCAATATTGAAAAATAAACATCAACATTGCTACGTGAAACGGCGGCATCCCTCGCAATATTCTGTCCGTTTACCGTCTGACCATTTAATAGTCCGGCAATCGAGAGAAAGCGTATAAACGGTGAAATTTTACGCACAATGCTTTCTTCTTTTATTTCTTCCCGGATGTATGTGTTCACGTAAGCATTTAAAATATCAGCCGCGTTCTTAGGATCTAATTGAACAAACGGCAAGAGCCCCCATTCCAATGCAGAGTCAAGGTTGAAAGCATCACCTAATTCTGCATAGGAGAAAGATTCCATGTTTAGTGTAATGGCTCTACCGGCTAAAAGATTTACTCCGCTTTGCCGCAACTTACGCGCTGATGAACCACATAGCACAAATTTCCACTGGCGATTAACCATTAACCGGTGAACTTCATCCAACAATAGTGAAACTTTCTGGATTTCATCAATAACAACCCATTCTCCCTTGTGAAGATTGCCGATCATTGCCTCTAAACGATGTGGATCTTTAGATAATTCCAGGAAAAGGGAAGCATCCAATAAATCAAAATATGATGCGTTTGGCAGAACTTTCTTTAGCCATGTACTCTTTCCTGTTCCACGTGGTCCAAACAGGAAAAACGATCGTTCCGGCACATGAATTAACCGTTTGATATACTTTTGCTTCATGCCGTAATATCACATATGTTTTGTAATAATGCAACGTAATTTTACAAAAAGACTGTAAATATGACAGATGAAGTAGTTTACTGGTTTATTGGTTTATTGGTTACAACCCCCTGGCCCCCTTTTTTAAGGGGGAATTTAGGGAGAGACAATCTCACAGACCTCTCTTTTTTAAGGAAGAATGCAGAGAGGAAGAGATGATTTTAGATTGCCCATATGGACGCCTTCGGCGAAGATTGCTCCAAAGGTTAATTTAATCCTATACAAAATATTTTGAATCCTCAATTACTTTTCTTATATTCTTAACAATTATGTTAAGATATTGGGAAACGATAATATGCTGAGCAATGAAATATTAATTGATCTATCAAAAGAATTGAAAATAGACCGTGAGAGAATTACACGCGAATTCTACGAAATCCTGTTGCTTAACGAGCTTTCAAAAGAGCGCTTAAGCCGGAACATCGCTTTCAAGGGCGGAACCGCTCTGCGTCTCGTCTATCAATCACCAAGATTTTCCGACGACCTCGATTTTTCTATTATTAATGAAATTAAAGTAAAAGATGTATTTGGTTTCGCTAAGAAAGTTTCGAGAGAATTCGGAATGGAAATTGTTGACCTGCACGAGAAAAGAAACACCATTATTGCAGAATTCAGCATACAAGAGAACCTTCTTCCACAAAATTTTCGGTTAAAAATAGAAATATCAAAAAGAATCATTAATGAAAATGATTGCGACCTGAAAATATTAACGAGTCCGACTTCTCCGTATCAGGTTCTTATGAAAGTTGTGAAAATTGACAGTATTCTTAAAGAAAAAAAAGACGCTGTTTCAGCCAGAAAACAACCGAGAGATATTTTCGATATCTGGTTTATTTCACAAAAAGTCAATTTGCCATTCGAAAATATGGTAATTTCAAACGAGTTTAAAGATGTTAATGAAAAAATAGTCGAAAATATATTAAAAAAATATCTACCCAAAAATTGGTATATTGCAATCGATGAAATTATTACAATCATTAAGAAAAACAGGTAAACTCTACTTTAATATACAAGACCTGGGAAAAATTAGCGGCTATTCAACGGATTCTCTTTACGTAATTTTGAACAGACTTGTTAAGAGGAATGAACTTATCAGACTATGTCAAGGCATATATATTTTACCGGAAAAAATAGCCGATATCGAAATAATTGCAAATCTTATCTATTATCCTTCATACTTGTCGTTTGATTCTGCTCTGGCAAAATACGGGCTGATTTCACAAATACCATATACATTTAGTTTCGCAACGATAAGAAAGACGAAGTCCATAACTCTTCTTGACTATAGTATTGAATATAGAATGATCAGCAAATCGTATTTTTCCGGTTACATTAAATTAAAAAACGGTCTGTTTATCGCATCTCCGGAAAAGGCTCTTGTTGACATGATCTATATTTCTTCATTCGGTAAGACATATTTCGATTTTAGAAACATCATTTTTACAAAAATTGATATGAAAAAATTAAATCGGCTATTGTCCAGGTACCCTTTGCCGGTGAAAAGGAAGGCTGTAGGATTATTAACCTGATTTGAGTAGTGAGAAAGCACATTGGTTAAGCCACGAATGGACACGAATTAACACCAATAGTCCAGGAAACAGGTTAAGATCAAGGTTACCTGTCCGGCGTAGCGTAGCGAAGATGGAAGATTAAGGCTAAGGCACGGTCGCCGGTTTTGGATTCACGGATACTGGCTGCTGGTGACTTGATGCTGGATACTGGATTGCAGATAGCAGATTGTAGATTGCAAATATCAGATTTCAAATTGAAGATTGAAGAATTCTTCGACAGGATTAACATGATTTACTTGATAAATTATAGTGGAAAATACTGATCAAGGTTAAGATTAAGGCTGAGGCAAAGGATGGTCGCTGGTTTAGGAATCACGGAGGCTGGATGCTGAATTTCAGATTGCAGAATATCAAATATCAAATATAATCCATGCTTCACTACGTTTCCGTCTCCACTTTCGTCTTCCGTCTTCACGATGTTATGCAAGATACATTGGTTTAATGGTTGATTAGTTTATTGGTTTATTGGTTACAACCCCCTGGCCCCTTTTTTAAGGGGGAATGTGGAGAGGGAGAGATGATTTTAGATTGAAGATTATAGATTTTCCCAAGGGGACGCCTTCGGCGAAGATTGACAGAATTTTTTGACATGATAACATGATTAACCCAAAATGGGACTCAATGAGTCAGGATTAACACATTTTAAGATTAAGGTCAAGGTTACCTGTCCGGCGTAGCGTAGCGAAGATGGAAGATTAAGGCAAAGGATGGTCGCTGGTTTAGGAATCACGGAGGCTGAATGCTGGTTACTGGATGCTGGATACTTGATGCTGGATGTTGAGCAAAGCGGAAGCGGGAATAGATGGCAGATGTTAGATTGCCAATTTCTAATGACTAATGAAAAAAATGGTTACAACCCCCTGGCCCCCTTTTTTAAGGGGGAATGTGGAGAGGGAGAATTGATTGCAGATAGCAGATTTTTGATTGCAGAATATCCCCAATGGGACGCCATCGGCGCAAATTTCTAATTTCCCCAAAGGGGTGCCTTCCCCGAAGGGGATCCTTTGGATCGGCACAAATATCAAATATCTTC
>JAHIOG010000062.1 GCA_018895675.1 bacterium | reverse complement strand
TTTCACCATCCCAAAACAATTGACGCGCTATTATTTCCTCAGAGGGTATTACGGTTTCGCGTTTTTCAATAAACGCTAAGTACGGTGAATCAGTGTATAGCAACCTGAGTGAATCCAGATATGCACAGGACTTTATTGAATCTCCCTCATCATTGAACATATAATAAAGTGCGTATAATGTCTTATCCCGAAACATGTTAAAATATTTGGATTTATTAATTTTATTAAAATATGTAACAGCGCTATCAACCTGTTTAAAGTTAAAATAATAGAGTTCGGCTATTTCATAAAGCGATTTATGGTAATCATTATACACTGCTGAAGTGTCGATGTTTTTCCGTCGCTCTTCTTCTTGAAGCTCGATAGCTTTTTTCAAATCTTCCGGACGCGCATCTTCTTCTACAGAGACTTGCGTACTATCAATGATACCTCTTAGAGATCGATCAAAAGGTTCTACTATCTCCCACGCCTTCATAAGTTGCTTTTGAATAATGAAAAACCGTTTGATCTCCGAAGCTTTATTCTGAGCATCAAATACGTACCTGGAATTCTTATCTTCACGGTTGACCTGTGCAAACTGTTTCTCGGCTTTATCATAGTCATGAAAATGGATCATATTTAAAATACCCAACTGATAATATGCCTCGGCAGAAACAGGTTTCCCTGAGTATTTTTCGGTAATTTGACTAAAGCGTAATGATGCAGCTTCAAAATCGCCTTCGGCAATGTATAGTAGCCCTAATTGGTATTCGAGATCACCCCAGATGTTTTCATTGCTAATATTATTAAGTTTGGTATTGATCAGTTCCCGTGCTTCATCAAACTTGCCCGATTCACGGTAAATACGGGCAAGCAGAATCTGCATCCGGTCTTTCAATTCGTTGGTGGGAGAATATTTACTAACATTTTTCAGGTTATCGATTGCAAGGTCTATCTGGTTCTTTAACAGATTAATCTCCGCAATATTATATTGAGCCTGGGCGGCTATCGGCAGATCGCGTCCGGTCTTAGTCGTTTTTCCGTAATATTGCAGCGCAGAATCAAGTACATTCGAGGATTGATATAGCTCTGCAATTGCAAAAAATATTTCTGCTTTCATCTCAGGATTCTTTACCCGTCGTACTGATCGGTTTAACTGGTGCAAAGCCAGCTCTTTCTCACCAAGTTTCCAGAGGCAGCGTCCGTACAATATCTCTGCCTGTGGGCGTAATTCACTGGCAGGATAGTTTGCAAAATATTGCTCAAAATTTCTCTTGGCAGCCGAAAAATCCATTTTATAATAATTTGACATCGCTATTATATACGATGCATCATCTGTCCAGCGGCTATCGGGATAATTGGCAAGTACTTTATTCGCTTTTTCTATCGCGCTGTTAAATTTTTTCCGCACACTGACGGAAATACTTCCATCCTCAGTATTTTCAAGTTCCTTTTTGCCCTCTTTAAAATATTGCTCGGCGTTATAAAACGTATTGAAATATGCGCAGCGATGCGAGAATATGATAAAAAAACCAATCATTAAGGTTATAGAAATATTTTGAAGTGTTTTTAACAAAATTTTCACAATCGAATTTGTTAACGAACCGTTTGCTGATTATTAGATAATATCTCTTTTAAATCTTCAACGAATATTGGTAAAATATCTCCCGAAAGACCTTCAAAACGAAGATTAACAATGTCACTGATTGCCGTTTGATTGGGATTAATTTCAATCAGGTAGGAACCATTCTGTTTAGCATAGCGGGGTAAATCAGAAGCGGGAGCAACTTGCGCTGAAGTGCCAACTGATAAAAAGACTTCGGACCGAATCGCCGCTTGATAAGCTTTCTCTATACTTTCTTGTGGTAATTGTTCGCCAAACCAAACCACATTGGGACGGATCAATCCACCGCAGAAACAGTGTGGGATATGATTGGAATTATGCCGGTAGATCTCGTCAAATTCTTCATGAGTAAATTGCTGATTGCAGTTGATACAATAATTCTCCATGATATTGCCATGAAGTTCTATGACATCTGTGCTGCCGGCGCGCTGATGTAAGCCATCAACGTTCTGGGTTATCAGATTGAAGTCTTCTGTCAAATCCTGAAGTTCTTTAAGAGCATAATGACCCGGATTGGGATTAGATTTATCGATAATTTCACGCCGGTGTTGATACCATTCCGAAACAATGGCGGGATTTTTATAAAAGGCTTCGAAGCTGGCAAGCTCCTGAGGTGATAATTTCGTCCAAAGACCTTCCTCACCTCGAAATGTCGGTATTCCACTTTCTGCGGATACACCGGCTCCTGTTAAAACCGCTATCCGTTTCGCATTTTTTAATCGCTGAATTATCTCATCATTTTTCAGGATATTCATTCAGTGGTACTTTCTAATAATGCTTTAATCATCGAATTATGCGCCTAATTTATAGTCTTTTACCCCTCAAACCAATGAATTAATCCATCTTCAAAAGGGTTTATAAGAGCCTCATGTTTGGGAATGATCCGTATTGTGTACCCGTTCAATCCACTATCCCAATGATTGATTGAACCCTTATATTTGAATTTGTTCGATCCCATTTCCGTTTCTAATTGCATTGAAACCAATTTCCCGTCAACAATTTTACCGTTGCTATCGACCTTTCCACAATAGATTTGCAACTCAACATCATGGGGACTAATTCCATCTAAGAAAATAACAGTCGTTATTTCTAAGCCGCTTTTAACAGAAAGTTCCTTAGTAGAGCTGGTTTCTATTTTTAAAAACCTGATTGAATTCCAGCTATCTCGCATATGTTTTTTCCAGTGAGCCATTTCTTTTGAAATTGTAAAGGAATTGTTGCGCATCAGATACGCCCGTTCGGCGGCGGGGAAATAAAACTGTTCAGTATAGTCGCTCAGCATCCTGTTTGTATTATATATTGGACAAATGTTAACGATTGAATCTTTAATGCGTCGAATCCAATCTCTGGGAAGTCCGTCTGTATCCCGGTAGTAGAATGTCGGAATAATTTCTTTTTCAAGGACATTGTAGAGCTTCTTTGCTTCCTGTTCATCCCAATAATCGAAATCATCGTACACTTCACGGTTTCCAATAGCCCAGCCGATCCCGGGATGATATATCTCATCCCACCAGCCATCAAGAGTACTGAAATTCAATCCGCCATTGACCGCAGCTTTCATTCCGCTGGTCCCGCATGCTTCCAGTTCCCGGCGAGGGTTGTTTAACCAGAGATCACATCCCTGAACAAGATAGCGTGCTACATTCATATCATAATTTTCAATAAAAACGACAGATTGATAAAATCGCTCCTCGTGGGAAAGTTTTAATATTTCCTGGATAATTTTTTTACCTTCGGTGTCCTGGGGATGAGCTTTTCCGGCAACTATGATCTGAATTGGACGGTCTTTATCACTAATAATCTTTTCTAATCGATCAGGATCGCTGAATATCAAAGACGCCCGTTTGTAAGTAGCAAACCTGCGTGCAAAACCAATTGTCAACGCCTCGGTGTTGAGCACACTTTTAACCCTGGCAATCTCATGTGGGGGTTTACCAAGATCCTTATACTGTTGCACAAGACTCCGGCGAACAAATCCAACCAGTCGCTCTCTCCTTCGTTCATGAGTCCGCCATAGTTCGCCATCCGGTATCTGATACACATTCTTCCAGGTATCTTTACCGGTTGGTTTACCCAGCCATTCAGGACCAAGATAACGATTAAATAAATTTCCCATTTCTCCCGATATCCATGATGCATGATGAACACCGTTTGTGACACTGCCGATAGGAATTTCTTTTATGAGAATTTCCGGCCAGAGTGATTTCCACATTTTACGGGCAATTTCTCCGTGTAGCTGACTAACGGCGTTTGATTTAAAAGATAGTTTCAGAGCAAGAATCGCCATCGAAAATTCTTCTTTTAAATCCTTCGGGTCTTTTCGCCCCAACGCAAGTAACTCATCGATTGAAATACCAACGTCTTTACAATAATCCTTAAAATATTTCCCGACAAGTTCCGGCTCAAATAGATCGATTCCTGCTTCTACGGGTGTATGGGTAGTGAAAACAGAGCTGGATTTCACGACTTCCAGAGCTTCATAGAATTTCAACTGTTCATCCTGGATCAGGCTTTTAATTCGTTCCAGTCCTGAAAATGCCGAATGTCCTTCGTTCAAATGGCAAACGTAAAGCGGCGTTCCAACAGCTTTTAATGTCTTAACACCACCCATACCAAGCAGTATTTCCTGCTGAATGCGCATTTCTTTATTACCACCATACAATTCAGATGTAATTTTTCTATCGGATTCGGTATTTTCATCGACATTCGCATCAAGCAGATATAACGGTATTCTACCTACATCCGCCTTCCAGATTTGGGCATACACTGTGTGTTCGGGAAATGGCAGATTGATCATCAAGCGGTTTCCATTATTTTCCTTTACAAGTTTGAGCGGCATGTTATAAAAATCATTGGCAGCTACTTTTTCTTCCTGCCAGTCATCTATATTAATGCTTTGCTGGAAATACCCGCTTTGGTATAATAGCCCTACGGCATGAAGCGGAATACCTAACTCCGAAGATGATTTCAGATGATCACCGGACAGGACTCCCAGACCGCCGGAATATATGGCAAGACTTTCGGTGATACCGTATTCCATTGAGAAATAGGCGACATTTAATTGGATATCACCCTTTACTTCCTGCTGGAACCACGGCGTTTTCTCAAGCGTGCGGTCAAAACGTTCCAGCACACGGTCCATCTGGTATAGATAACTTTCATCCTGCGCCCGTGCTTCAAGAACTTCCTGATCAATACGGCTTAGTACCAACACCGGATTGTGGCGGGTTTCTTCCCACAGATCAAGATCAAGGCGTCTGAATAATTCACGTGTTTCAACATCCCAACTCCACCACAAATTACAGGCAATATCATGCAACCGTTTTATCCGTTCCGGAAGTACGGGTGATACGTTAAATTTTTGGATTGGTTTCATATTTATTTTACCCCTTCTATTCAAAAAATGCCAGTAAACTTACTAATTCATGTTCAGCGAAGCAAGCGTACCAATATTTTGTCGCTAAATATTTGATCAGAATATTTCCTTATATTCGCTATAAGCGGTTGTTGGAAAATGGATTCAAATCACTAAATTAATGCCATGAAATTCGATATATTTTACTCACTTCACATTTCCAATTATATCACATGACCAAACTTTGAATAAAGTGCAAAAATACCGAAAGGGACAATCATGAAAGACAACACTCGCGACCTCATTAAATATCTGATGATCGTCACAAGCGTAATTATACTGATCTTGATTATTATAGCGATTTTTGAGAAACCGGTTGAAGAACCGCCACAGAAAATTATTTCACCGTCAAGGGAACTGCGCGGCGTCTGGATGAGCCGTTTTGATTACACTCAATCACTCGATACTACCGATAAAACCGTTATGCAACGGTATATCCAAAATTCCTTTCAACAGGTCAGAGATGCAAATTGCAACGTGGTCTTTTTCCAGGTACGTGGAAATGCGGACGCTTTTTATAAATCCAGTTATGAACCGTGGAGCCATCTTTTATCCGGCACATTAGGCGTCGATCCAGGCTGGGACCCTCTCAAATTTGCCATAAAAACCGCCCATGATTTAGGACTCGAGTTACATGCCTGGATAAACGCATTTCCAGCGTGGCGCGGTAAGTCCGACCCTGCACCATCCAACCCCATACATCCATATTCTGCTCATCCGGAATGGCTGGTCTGTGACAGCTCCGGGAACCAGATGCCTAAAACTGATCATTATGTGTCCTTTTCTCCTGGAAATCTTAATGCTCGTCAACATATTAAAAATGTCGTCGTGGAAATCACATCCAAATATGATATCGATGGCATACACTTCGACTATATTCGCTACCCGGAAGGTTCCACCCTACATGGATATTCACATGACGCCGAAAGTCTTAAACGTTTTAATTCCGCTATGGGAAATCCTCTCAGGCTCGACTGGGAAGACTGGCAACGTGAACAGGTTACTCAATTCATTGCCGGGGCGTATAACGCAATCACGGCTATTAAACCGAGGGTAAAAGTATCAGCGGCAGTGATTGGAAATTATAACATGCCCGGCTGGAGCGGATATCACAAAGTCTTCCAGGATGCCGCTCGTTGGGCAGACATCGGCAAGATTGATATGATCATACCGATGACTTATCGTTCAAGAAAAGACAGGGCGTTTCAGAAATCGATTCAACTATGGAACAGTATCCCGAATATAGATCAACCGATAGCCGCCGGACTGGGAGCGTACAATTTACCATTTGACGAGGTGCTTCAGGAAATTGACGACTCCCGATTCACAGGTTTAAGCGGAGTTGTATTTTTTGCTGTCAGTTCTGTCGATAGCCTGGAATGGATTCGGCTAAGGAATGAGAAATTTCCCTACCCCGCCATTCCACCAGCGCTGCCCTGGAAATTCAGTGAAAAACCGCCGGAACCCGAAGAATGTTTTGTCACTCTCGATTCCCAGACATTGAATTTTACCTGGACAAATAGTGAACCAAAAGATAAAGGCAATTCCATTCGTCAATTTGTCATTTACCGGTCGATCGGCGACACCCTTGATATTTCCGATGGCGCTTCAATATTTGCGATACTTCCCGGAAATACGCAACAATACCAAACTGCAATTCAATCAGAAGGCTTAAATTATCAATACTATATAACAGCTCTGGATGAAGCAAATAACGAAAGCAATCCGGCGTTATTTTCCGATTCAAAACAGGCAAACGGAGCGTCTCAATGAAAAATCGTCTAATTTTATTCTTAGCATTTCTCCTATTAATATCAACTTGTTCCCAACGGGTCGGCATTCAAAAGCATGCTTTGCTAAATAACCGGAATTGGGTTGAAAAGACTCTTCAATCCATGACGCTGGAACAAAAAATCGGTCAGATGATCCTGATGACCTTCCGACCAACTTACATGTCAGACTCCAGCAATGCCTGGCTTACGATAAAAAATGATATCGTCAATAATCACGTATTCGGCTACCATATCTGGAGCGGAGAAATATTTGCCGCCCGTCATTACATTAAAAAAATGCAAAACCTGGCAGAAATACCTCTTGTCTTTTCTGCCGATTTTGAACGAGGCGTCGGCATAAAGTTCGATGGCGCCGTTGAATTTCCGCCTAATATGGCATTCGGCGCGACTGGTAACACCGATTATGCATATAAACTGGGAGCGTTTACGGCAATCGAAGGACGCGCCATCGGTTTTTCCATGGTTTTTGCGCCGGTCGCCGATATCAATAACAATCCCAATAATCCAATCATCAACACCCGTTCTTTTGGCGAAACTCCCGAACTGGTCTCGGAAATGGTTCAAGCCTTTATCAAAGGAACCCACGATCACCAATATGCCGCGACTGTTAAACATTTTCCGGGACACGGCGATACCGAAACCGATTCACACATCGATCTGGCTGCAGTTTACGGCAAGCGCAGCCGCCTTGATCAAATCGAACTTGCACCATTTAAAGCGGCAATAAAATGTGGTGTAGATGCAATCATGACAGCCCATATTTATGTTCCGGAATTGGAAAAAGAGCCCGGAATACCAGCCACGTTAAGTTCTGAAATATTGACGGATTTACTGCGTGAAGAATTAGGATTCGAAGGTATTATCATTACCGATGCGATGAGTATGGGCAGCATTAATAATAATTTCACGGAGAATTACGCCCTGATTAATGCAATTCAAAGTGGATGTGATTTGATCATTAATTCCGGCAGAGATGCAACAGCAGCCGTTAATGTCATTAAAACCGCTGTGAAAACCGGTAAAATATCAGAAGAACGTATCGACAGTTCCGTTAGAAGATTATTAACCTTGAAAGCAAAACTTGGGCTTCATAAAAACCGCTATGTTGATATCCGCTCTAAAGATAACGTTATAGGAAATCCCAAAACGGCAGAATTTGCCCGGCAAGTTGCCAATGAAGCGGTGACGCTTGTAAAAGATGACAGGAATCTGCTGCCTCTAACACCTGAAATAAAAAAAATCGTCATTGTAAATTTGCATGATGTTGACACGCGACATACCGAAAACCGTTTTCAAAGAGAGCTGTCGGCAATCTACCCGGATGCCGGCGTATTTACTCTCGATCTTTCCGATGATAAAGAAGATTTCGAACAGGTTGCTCAATCTATCCCCGATAATGCACTTGTTGTAATTGGGGCATTTGCGCGCTACGGCGCATACAAAGGTCATATAGACCTGCCTGAAATTCAAACTGAATTTGTCAATCAGTTGCTAAAAAAGACCTCAAACCTCATCGTATATTCCTTTGGAAATCCCTATATCCTCAGACAATTCCCGGATATAAGCACATACGTTTGTGGTTTTGGCTGGCAGGATATTTCTCAGAGAGCAGCCGTAAAAGCGCTGACCGGTCAAATCGCAATAAGTGGTAAAATGCCTGTTACAATTCCCGGAATCATCAATTTTGGTGAAGGACTTCAGCGACCTGCTGTTATAAAATCATTCGAACCGCCATATCCGCGATCAGTGTCATTGAAAATTCGCAAAGGTTTCCCGGATGAAGTCGGAATTAACACTCTAAAATTATCAGAATTGGAGCAGCTCTTAGAACAAGGTCTGGTGGATTCGGCATATCCCGGAGGCGTCTTTCTGGCTGCCAAAGACGGGGTTGTGTTTGCAGAAATACCATTTGGTCATCTCGATTATGGATCAAATTCGCCATCTGTCAACCGTTGGACAATCTACGATATCGCTTCAGTAACGAAACCAGTAGCAACGACCAGCGCTGCGATGCTGCTCTATGACCGCGGAATGCTGAATCTTGACGAGAAAGTAATAGAAACGATCCCCGAATTCGGTCAAAATGGAAAAGACCAGGTTAAAATACATCATTTATTAACGCATTCTTCCGGACTTCCGGCATTTATTCAACTCTGGAAAGTTGCTGATACATCCGAAGCGATGTTGCGGCAAATTTATCAATGCAAACCTGAATATATTGCCAGCGAAAAATCTGTCTATAGTTGCTTGGGAATGATCATACTGCAAAAAGTGATCGAAGCTAAGACCGGACAAGCACTTGATACTTTCCTTTCCGAAAATCTCTTTCAACCATTGCAGATGACACACACTTTCTACAACCCGCCTGAAAAGTATTTCGATAATATTGCGCCTACTGAATATGACCCCGAGCGAGGCGGAATTGTACACGGAAAAGTTCACGACGAAAATGCCTATTACCTCGGTGGTGTGTCGGGAAATGCCGGTCTGTTTTCCACAGCCTGGGATCTGGCTAAATTTGCACAAATGATGTTAAATAAAGGTCAATACGGGGATCAGCAAATTTTCAATGCATCGACAGTTGAATTATTTACGAAACATCAAAACCTCATTAAAGGCAGCGACCGCACGCTGGGTTGGGGCATGCCAGGTGAAAAATCGTCTTCCGGTCAACATTTTTCGGAAAATTCCTACGGACATACCAGTTTTACAGGCACGAGCATCTGGATCGATCCAGAAAAGGATCTTATCGGGATTCTACTGACAAATCGGGTGCACCCGACCCGTGAAAACCGTAAACTATATGAATTCAGATACAAGATTTATAATTTGATGCAGGAATCGGTAAAGGATTGATCAGAGAGAGCCTTGATTCAGGGCTGTCATTCTGAACGATCCCGATGAAATCGGGTGAGTGAAGAATCTCCTATATTCCTTACCGAACATCTCAAAATTCATTGATCGGCTGCAATGTGGTTCAGAGTGAATTACCGGCTATTTTTTTGATCTGGTTTACCCAGTTGACTGCTCGCTCAAGTTCACCCTCTTTCAGGGGACCTTCGGTGTCTGTTATAATATATCCCTCCGGAGCTATGAGCAATTCACCCTGTTTTTTCCTGAGTTTTGAACCGATTGGCTCTGCAGCATATCCGAATATTTTAACAAGGAAAGTTAATATTTTTGAATTCACATCGTGCACTGCTATACGGGTATCGAAAGCGGCGACTTTTACACCTTTTAAAGCACCCGCCGGGATTTTTGCACAAAACGAATTAATGATTCCGTTGAATTAGCATGAGACTTACAATCAAGCATTTTGTATTGATTTACATGAAAAATCCAATGAAAATAGTTTTCAGTGATATAATGGACTAAAAACTATTCTCATGTCAAAGACATCCCTTCGGGAGAGCCCATTTTTCCGAAAAAATGGCTTCTAAAAACTTCTTTTTTTGAATATTTGTCCTTATTACACAAATTTGTGCTCTAAATAGCCGTACTCCACCCCGT
>JAHIOG010000606.1 GCA_018895675.1 bacterium | reverse complement strand
GTGTCAACATGTAAAGGAATATCGAACACCGTGACTTCCGACCCGGCATCAAAATTTCCCTGTCCTAGATTCAGGTTATCCAGTTCGGGAAAAAATTCCGAAAGTGGGATAAATTCCCCAAAAGGAACCAGTTTTATTTTCCGATAATGCTCGATCCTGTGGGTATTGGGACGCAGTAAAAATATCGAATTATATGCACTGTAATCATCGGAGCTGTGAAGCTCATAATCGGGTGTACCGGTCAACAAATGCACATTTAACCGGCTGATATGTTTAATGATACGGTCAAGTATTCTGCCACGGTTTCTTCGTAAATATGTTGGCGTCGCCGATTCCGGCCAGACGATCAGGTCTTTCGGTTCAACTGTTGCCGAATCAGTCAAATCATGCAACAGCTGCATCACATCTCCAAAAGAATCGCGCTCCCATTTTTCGTTAGGGTCAACATTCGGTTGAATTAGCGCCGCATGGATCTTCCGCCTCCCATCGGCTTGATTCGCCCGGTTCAAAGCAAAGCCGCCAAAGACTCCCAAACCAAACAATCCAAGTAAAATAAAGCTCACATACCGGAAGCTCTTTTTCCAATTATCCCGACGGTGAATCAATGCCATCACGATCAGCACGTTTATCATGACAATGATAAAGCTGATGCCGTTGGAGCCGATGACCGACGTAAACTGGATCAGTTGGGTTGCCCGGCTCTGGGTATAGCACAAATGATTCCAGGTAAAGCCCATGGTTCCAAACGAGCGGATATATTCAACTGCAACCCACACTACCGGAAAGGACCAGATGCCGGCGTTCCGTCCTAACCTGCGTCCAACAATCCCAATAATAAGCCCGATCAGTCCATAATTCATTGCTAAAAAGAGCACACTCGAAATCATGGACAGGGTCGCCCAGTACCACACAGTTCCCTTATTTGCCGCCAACCAGTACATTATTCCAAGATTCAGGATAACGCCGAACAGAAATCCCTTTTCAAACCCCATGTGAAAATCCTCTTTAATAAAAAGAAATATCAGGGGGATCAGGCTGAAATAAGCCAGAAAGCCCAGCGGTGAGGGCGGAAATGCGGCAACTGTCAACACTCCAGAAAGGGTGAATAACACCCAATTTGGAAGTGATGTAAATTGTTTTAACATCATTCCTTTCACAAATTATAAACCCCGGCGAACGGAATCATTCGCCCCTGATCCGGCTTATTTTTTCAGGGCGGCTTTAATAATTTTTCCCGGTTTGAAATGAGTCTTCTTCCGGGGAGGAACGTAAACGACCTCGTTTGTCCGCGGGTTGCGGGCTTTTGGTTTCGCCCGGGTGGGTTTAACTTCAAATACTCCAAAACCACGGATCTCGATACGTAAATTCTTTGTGTCTTCACAGAGCATCTCACGCAATGTGATAAAGACTCCATCGACAATCTGTTCAGTTGCGGAAAATTTGCGACCTAAGCGCTCTGCCGTAATTTTTACGACATCTTTCTTCGTATAGGTTCGGGTGCGCATGAACTACCTCCTTTATTTTCGTTCTACCGATATAATTCCTTGAATACTTTGCAATTTCACCATAACCCGATTTAAATGATTCAGGTTCCCGACTTGCAACACTAGTGATATAAAGATAATTGTATCATCAACATTTCCATCTATACTGATAATATTGGTATTGGTAGTTGAGATTTTTTCAGTAATATCCTTCAGGAAATTTTTTCGTTCCTGACCCACTATCTTTACCTGGGCAAGAAATTGCTGCTTATGATCGACGTCCCAGTCAACATCCAGCAATCGCTCATTTTCCTTCAATAACGCCGGAATATTGCTGCAATCGCTTTTATGGACGATAATACCGCGCCCACGGCTGACAAAACCTATGATCTGATCACCGGGAATCGGATTACAGCATTTGGCAAAATTCACCATCAGGTTGTTAATTCCGTGAACTTTTATTCCTTTTATACTTCGGCGGGCTTTTTCCAGAAAGAGGAAATCGCTATCTTTTTCATCCAGCTCTTTCTTGTCCTGGGGAAACAATTTGGAGTAAATCCCCGGTACCGTGATTAATCCGCTGCCAACCGCTCCGTAAAATTTATCAATATCATCATATCCGAATTCTGCGATCGACTTCTGAACCGTTTTAAAAAATGTTAGACGTTTATTCCGGCGATTTTCCTTATCGAGAATTTCCTTTCCCAGGCGGACACTTTCCTCAAATTGGGTCTTGCGGATATAGCGTTTGATTGCCCCGACCGCCTTGGAAGTTTTTACAAATTTCAACCAGGCATAACTGGGACGCTGATTCTCCGAAGTGATAATCTCAACACTTTCACCACTCTTCAATTCCGTGTTCAGAGGCACCATCTTTCCATCAACTTTCGAGCCGATACAGTGGTATCCTACAGCGGTATGAACTTCAAACGCAAAATCCACCGGCGTGGCGCCTTTCGGTAAACGGATCAAATCACCTTTCGGTGTGAATACGAAGATTTCATCTTTGAAAAGATCAATCTTCAGAGTATCCATAAAGTCTTTTGGACCCGCTGATTCATTCTGTAATACATCAATTAAATCCCGGAGCCATTTGACATATTTGTCGACCTCGTCCGGTCGGGTGCGTCCTTCCTTATAGCGCCAGTGCGCTGCAATACCTTCTTCGGCAATTTCATCCATCTCATCGGTACGGATCTGGATTTCCACCATTTTACCGCCCGGACCGTAAACAGTCGTATGAATAGATTGATAATAATTGGCTTTATGGCTGGCGACATAATCCTTAAAGCGATCCATGACCGGCGTAAACAGGTCATGCACAATTCCCAGCACGGTATAACATTCTTCTTTTGTCGGTACGATAACCCTGATAGCCAGCAGGTCATAAATTTCTTCAAAGGGCATATTCCGGGTTTTCATTTTTTTATAGATGGAATAGAAGTGCTTCGGTCGTCCGGATATTTCAGCCTTAAGCCCGATTTCCTGAAGCGCCTTTGTCAAAGGTACAGTAAACGTCTTTATATATTTTTCACGCCCGCTGCGCTTCTCCTTAACCTTTTTCTGGAGAAATTTATATGCTTCGGGATCAAGGTTTTTTAATACGAGGTCTTCCAGGATGGATTTCAGTTTGAACATTCCCAGCCGGTGCGCCAGGGGCGCATATACATCCCGGGTTTCAATCGCTATCCGGCGACGTTTCACCGGTGGCAGAGAATCGAGAGTCTGCATATTGTGGGTTCGATCCGCCAGTTTGATAATCAGAACCCTGATATCTTCCGCAACGCTCAATAACATTTTTCGGAAATTATCTGCCTGTTCTTCTTGATGGTTGCGAAAACGAATACCGCTGATCTTGGTGACTCCTTCCACCAACTTGGCGACTTCGTTTCCAAATTTGGCTTTGATATCCTCGTAACGCACCCCGGTATCTTCGATAACATCATGCAACAATCCGCAGGCAATGGTCACCGAATCCATATTCATTTCAGCCAGAACCTTGGCTGTCTGGTAAGGGTGTTCAAAGTAAGATTCGCCCGATTTTCTCAACTGACCCCGGTGAGCTTCTCGTGCAAAAGTATATACATCCCAAAGAAAATTTTCATCTGATTCGGTAAAAGGCACAGTATTTTCCGACGATCTTACTAAGGCATAGAACTTCTGGGGACGTTTGTCCTTTTTTGACATGACTTTCTTTATCATTTGATTCGCCATTAAAAAGGTACGCCTGCCATTTCGTCCCGCTTGCGAGCAAGATTTTCAAATCTTGCATATGTATCAATAAAAACCGCCCTGACCGTATCGGTTGGACCGTTACGCTGTTTTGCCACGATAATTTCGGCTTTTCGCTCATCTTCAAGAGTCATTTCCTCTTCCTGCCGACGCTTATAAATGACCTCTCTGTAAATAAACATAACCACATCGGCGTCCTGTTCGATAGCGCCGCTTTCTCTTAAATCCGAAAGCTGGGGGCGATGATTTCCGCCGCGGGTCTCCACGGCACGTGATAACTGTGAAAGCGCCATGACCGGAATTCTTAATTCTTTTGCCAGGGCTTTCAAACTCCGTGAAATCTCGGTGATTTCCTGCTGACGGCTCTCCGCTCTGTGACCCTTTACCAGCTGCAAATAATCCAAAATGATCATCTGTACGTCATGTTCGGCTTTTAACCGGCGGGCTTTAGCGCGAATTTCCATCATAGTCAACGACGCAGAATCATCAATAAATATCGGCGCTTTTGCGAGACGTCCGGTTTGTTCACTGAGCCGGCGCCACTGATCCGGAGGCAATTTCCCCGTGCGAACCGCATGACTATCAACCTTGGCTTCAGCACACAACAGACGCATCGCCAGCTGGTAATCCGCCATTTCCAGGCTAAAAATACCAATTGGAATGTTATACTCCACCGCCGCGTTCCGGGCAATAGATAATGCCAGAGCGGTTTTTCCCATACTGGGTCTTCCGGCTAAAATAACCAGGTCGCCGTTCTGGAATCCCGACGTCAGATCATCGAGTTCGATAAAACCCGTCGGGACACCTGTAGTATGGAATTTCTTTTTATGAATTGAATCAATATGTTCAAAAGTTTGATTTAATATATCGACAAGATTTTTGAATCCGGTTTTTAACCGACTCTCCGACAGGGCGAAAATCCGTTGTTCCGCCGCATCCAGAATATCAAACGCCGGACTTTTGGCTTCATAGGCTTCGCTCTGAATTTCCGTCGACGAAATAATCAACTTGCGCAAAATCGCCTTTTCAAGCACTATTTTTGCATAATATTCGACATTCGCCGATGACGGCGTTGACTCCACCAGACCGGTGATATAATAGGCGCCGCCAACCTTATCGAGGTGTTTATTGCGCTTTAAGCGGTCAATAACACTAATCTGGTCAATCGGTTGTCCATCGTTAAAAAGCTCAATCATTCCACGGAAAATCAACTGATGAGCATCTTTATAAAATGCCGTTTGATCCAGATATTGAAGGGATTTGCTTACCGCTTCTTTATCCAGCATCATGGCGCCTAATACCGACGTTTCCGCTTCATCGGCATGAGGCGGCACTCTCAAATATTCAGCCTCTTTCTCAGGCATTATATGTTCCCCGTTTTTTGTTTAAACATTTTTTGTATTTTCTGGAAATCCTCCCAGGCATACTTCTTGAGACCTGGATTCCTGAGTAATGCGGCGGGATGATAGGTCACAACCAGGTCCACACCATGGTAATTATAAATCTTTTCGCGCATTTGCCGTAATGTATAATCAACTCTTAAAAGAGTTTTGGCGGCGGTTAAACCGAGACACACGATTAATGCCGGTTTGATCAGATCTATCTGATTCATCAGATAGGGTTCACAGTTTGCGATTTCATCGGCATGGGGTGTTCGGTTTTTCGGCGGTCGGCATTTCAGAATATTGGCTATATATACCTGTTCGCGGTTTAGCTGAATAGCTGCCAGAATATCGTCCAGTAAGCGTCCGGCTCTACCAACAAAGGGTTCACCCTGCAAATCTTCTCGCTCACCCGGCGCTTCTCCGATAAAGAGCAATTCGGCATCCCGTTTCCCATATCCGAAAACCACTTTCGTTCTGGTCCCGGACAATTCACACTTTGTACAGGATAGCACCTTCGGTTCCAGCTCATTCCAGTCAAGAACATTCATAGGTATTTCGGCTTCCACTTTTTCTCCAAAATAGAATTCATCAGTAAACAGTTCCGCCTGTTGCAGGAAAAAATCTTTGATCAAATCATCGGAAACCTGCATCAGGAATGCCTCCGGTGATCCACAACCTGACGAATAATTTGACGGGCAACCTCTCGTTTGGCAGTCACCGGTATTTGCCATTCATTTCCATCGGCTGAAAACAGGATGACTTCGTTCGTGTCGGTCTCGAAACCGGCGCCGGCTTTCGACGGATCATTCCAGACGATGTAATCTGTGCCCTTGGTTTTCATTTTTTCTATCGAACGTTCGCGCCCATCAGTTATTTCCACACTGAATGCAACCACACAGCAAGTCTTATTACGCTTCCGGAAACCGTAAAGCAAATCGGGTGATCGAATCAACTGCAGTATTTTCGGTAGATTGGACTTTTTGATTTTAGACGTGACCATCGTGGCTGGCGCAATATCTTCCACAGCTGCAGCCATAAACAGGTAATCGGCATGATCTGTATGGTCAAATAGAGACGTTTGCATCTCTTCAGCAGACTCCACCCGGATTACATTGATACCAGGCGGTGGTGTTTCATTCGACGGTCCTGTAATCAATGTTACATTCGCCCCTTGCATTGCAGCTTCCGCAGCCAGTGCAAATCCCATTTTCCCGGAAGATCGATTGGAGATAAAACGAATCGGATCAAGATACTCGCGCGTCGGTCCGGCTGTGACAATCACCTCTTTATCCTGCAATAAACGTTCCCCGTTCAGGCGCTGATCAATATAACCGATAATGGCTTTCTCATCGGCTAAACGTCCTTTTCCAACATCATTACAGGCGAGGTCTCCTAATTCGGGTTCGATAAACCCGTATCCGAGCTCTTTCAGCTTCTTGATATTTTCCTGAGTAATCGGATTCTCGTACATGTTGACATTCATCGCCAGGGCAAATACCGTCTTATTCCCGGCGGTCAGGATAACCGTACTGAGCATATCATCGGCAATTCCATGCGCCGCTTTCGCAACAATGTTTGCCGTCGCCGGCGATACAAGAACCATATCCACGTCTTTACCAAGGTCAATATGCCTGGTGGACACCTTTTCCCGGGAAAACATCTCCGTTATTACAGGATTTCCGCTGAAAGTCTCAAATATCAACGGCGACATGAATTTTTGCGCCGATTCCGTCATAATCACAGTCACATCAGCGCCGCCATCATTGACCAGCCGGCGTAACAATGACGCCGATTTATAGATCGCAATACCGCCGGTCAAGCCGAAGGTTATTTTTTTATTCCTGAATATCACTTGCAATATCTACTTCTTCGTCTTCAGTTTCAATCTTCTCTGATGTATGACGATAATCCAGATCGCCTCTCAGCATTTCGTTCAGAGCAACCGTAGTGGGTTTTTCAATTTTGTCCCAGTCCCTCAATTCCTCTTCATCCGGTGTTTCATCAAATGTCTCTTCCTGATCCTCGCTAAGGGAAGGAAGCGGATCCCTGGCAATTCGCAGGGCATTGATCTGGCGAGATCTTTTTGATGCTGCAACAACCAGTTCAAAGAGATCTTCCGTTTGTTCGGTTAATTTTGAAATATCAAGAGTGTCAGTCATTTTTTGTAGTACTCCTTTATTATGTTTCTGATTTCATTAAGGGTTTTATCTAATTGATCATTAACGATCTGATAATCAAATTGTTCACTTAATTTCAATTCATCGGGAATTCGCGCATTACGGATCGTGATGGATTTATCATCATCGGTTCCACGCCCTTTTAATCGGCGTAAAAGCTCTGCTTTGTTCGGAGGCAGAAGAAAAATCGAAATCGTCTCACCGGGATAATGCTTCTTAATCCGCATCGCTCCTTTTACATCAATATCCAGTAGCAGAACTTTGCCCTGGTCCAGAGCAGCTTGCAAAACACTTCGCAATGTTCCGTAATAATTTCCAAACACTTCCTCCCATTCAGCGAGCTTATTATCACGAATGTACTGTTCGAAAGTATCCCTGGACAAAAAGTAGTAATCCATCCCATTTTGTTCGGATTTCCGCGGCGCTCTTGTTGTAGCGGACACTGAGAACACAAAACAATCATCGTTTTTCATTAGTTGTCGGCAAACCGTAGTTTTTCCGGTCCCCGACGGAGCAGCAATAGGCAGTAATAGTCCTCGTGGTTTCATAGGATGTTCAGAGCCTGTTCCCTTATTTTCTCAAGTTCATTTTTAACATCGACCACAAGATGGGAAATCTGGGCGCTTTCGGATTTTGCGCCGATAGTGCTGATTTCCCGGTTCATCTCCTGGAGAAGAAAGATCATACGCTTACCTACCGGCTCGTCCGGATCAAAGTAGGACCTGAACTGATTCAAATGACTGTCCAATCGCTCACATTCTTCCGTAATATCAATCTTTTTTGAAAAGATCGCCGCTTCCTGTATAATCCTGTTTTCATCAATATTCAGGTCATCCAGAAACGACATCAGTTTTGCCCTGCTTTTCTTATAATATTCATCCTTTAATTGCGAAGACAAAGTCTTGATCTTCAGAATGACGTCATGAGTAATATCCAGATGCCGCTTGATTTCAATGGCGAGATTTTCGCCTTCTTTCTCCTGCATTTTTACCAGGTCGCTAACCGCATCTTCAAGGGCTTTAAACAATTCTTTATTTATTTTTTCTTCATCGAATTCAACAGGTTTGCATTCAAATATCTCAGGAAAATTCAATAAATGGTCCAACCGCACCGGTTCATCACTGACTAACGATTCCGAGGCTTGATTCAGAAGTTCACAATAATGGTCAAGCAAGTCTCTATTCAACCCAACTTTATTCTGTTCCTGCTGTCCGTTAAGATAAATGGTCAATTTCACACTTCCGCGGACAAGTTTATTATTAAAAAGCCGTTTTATGTCTTCTTCGCAGGACTCAAATATTTCCGGCATGTTCACCGAAAAATCGAAGTACCGGCTGTTTACCGACCGAACTTCCACCGATAATGCACCGTTCTCCAGCTCCCGCTCAACTTTCCCAAAACCTGTCATACTTTTAATCATTCAGTCTCCTGTTAAATTGCTACGTAAATTACTCACCCGGCAATAAACAGTCAAATTAAATTATCATCATTTTCTTATTAATAATTAATTACTTAGATATGAAAATAATTCAGTGTTTTTATATAATCCTCTGATATAAAATAATGAACAACCGATTGTATATCTTTTTGTATTCTTGTTGAATATTGCCGCTGTAAGCTCTAATATAGGACGGTTTTTACAGCAGATTAATTAGTGAAGGGAATTATATGTCCGCCAAACCCGGTTTTGATAATCAAAAGTATCTGAAAGAACAGAGTCGTGCAATCCTGGAGCGAATCGATGGACAATTTAAAAAACTCTATCTGGAATTTGGCGGAAAACTGATTTACGATTATCACGCTGCACGAGTTCTCCCGGGCTTTGACCCCAATGTAAAAATGCAATTGCTGCATCAATTAAAGGATAAAGTCGATGTCATTCTCTGTATTTATGCCGGTGATATCGAACGAAATAAAATGCGGGCTGATTTCGGGATCAGCTACGATAACGCCGCGCTTAAAACCATCGACGATCTATGCGAACATGATATTTCCATGACAGCGGTTGTCATTACCCGTTATGAAAACCAACCGGTTGCCATAACCTTCAAAAACAAACTCGAACGCCGCGGAATCCGGGTCTATACTCACGGTTTCACCAAAGGATATCCTACAGACGTGGATACTATCGTCAGTGAAGAGGGCTATGGCGCCAATCCTTACATCGAAACTGAAAAACCCATTGTCGTTGTAACCGGTCCGGGTCCCAATAGCGGCAAACTGGCGACCTGCCTGTCCCAGCTTTTCCATGAGTACAAACGGGGCATCAACGCCGGCTACGCTAAATTTGAAACCTTTCCAATCTGGAATCTGCCGTTAAAACATCCTGTGAATGTGGCGTACGAAGCTGCAACCGCTGATCTGCGCGACGTGAACATGATAGACCATTTTCACCTGGCAACATATAATCAAAGCGCCGTTAACTATAACCGGGATATTGAAGCATTCCCTCTCTTAAAACGAATTATCGAACGCATAACCGGTAAATCCTCAATTTATCAATCGCCAACCGATATGGGGGTTAACCGGGCGGGATTCGGCATTGTCGATGACACAGTGGTGCAGGAAGCCGCCAAACAGGAAATTATCCGTCGTTATTTCCGCTATGCAATCGAGTATGCAACGGGTCTGACAGAAAAAGAAACTGTAGAACGGGCAGAACTGATAATGAAGGAACTGAACCTGGAAGCGACTGATCGAAAAGTGGTTCTGCCTGCCCGGAAGGCAGCCAGGGAAGCCAGAGAGCAGAATAAAGGGAATGAAGATATATTTTGCGGCGCCGCGATTGAATTAAAGGATGGAACTATCATCACCGGCAAAAATTCTTCTCTGATGCACTCTACTGCAAGCATGACCCTGAATGCTGTGAAATTTCTCGCTAAAATTCCCGATAATATCCATCTTCTGCCTCAGAATATCATTGACTCGCTTAAACACCTGAAAAAGGATGTTCTCAAAGGTAAAAAGGTTAGCCTGGATCTTGAAGAAATCCTGATCGCATTAGGAATCAGCGCAACGACAAACCCAATGGCTCAGATCGTTATCGAAAAACTGAAAGAACTAAATGGTTGTGAGTTGCATACCAGTCACATTCCCACCCCCGGCGACGCTGCCGGTCTTCGAAAATTGGGAGTCAACGCCACCAGCGATCCAAAATTCCCAACCAGCGATTTATACATTGATTAACTGATATGGCTAACCCGAAACCTGTTTTTCGTGATGCTAAATAATCTTTGCTGAATCGGCATTTATCGCAAACGACTCATTCCTCTTGTAGAGATGTCCTTGACACAAGCCCCAGCTTGGGAATGATAGAGAAAAATGAAATCAAAAATCCCACTTCAGCCCTAATGTCGGCATTAGCTGAATTTTATCACCAACACCGAACAGAAAATTCCGACTGATCTCTAATTCTCCCCCAATTGACAGGTGATCTGTCAGATTCACCCATAACTGAGGTTCGGTCATAAACACGATCTGAGAATCTGTTCCATCTTCATCACCATCGAAATTATTCTGTCCCCAGATATCAAGAAATCCGGTAAAAGTAATTTTATCATTCAAAAAGGATTTAAACCACACAAAGGTCAACTGGAAATTGGCGCCCTGGTTTTCAGTTTTCCGGTACAGAACATCCGTCGCAACTGTCACAACCTTCAAATCGATTGGATAACTGATCCCCGCCAGCCAGACATTCCCGAAAGCGCCGTTAAGATCCAATCCATCGTTGTATTGTACGGTAGCGCTCAGAGGACTTAATATGCTGGATTTCTTTAAAAACGGCAGATTGATATAGCGGGCAATTTCCCAGTATGCCATAGACGCGCTGTTTGAAGAGCTGTTATAATCGATATCCACAAACCAGAAGGTTGCGCCAAATTTATCCGGCGTAAAACTCTCCAATGTTGAAGTAACAAAACTGCGGTCTTTCCCAAAATCATAATGCACTTGCAGATTCTGTCCAAAGGCGCTTAAGCTCAAAAACAGTAAAACCCAAAACCAGCGCTTATTCACAATTCAATCCTTTCATTTAAAACGGGTGGTAATTTACAAATAAAATTCAAAACCTCTATCGGGAATATTTTTTAATTCTCCATAAAACTTGTATATTCGGTTTGGATACTATACTAAAATGAAAGGGCTCAACAATGTCCAATGATTCACATCGCAAATCGAACAATTTTTGGATCGGGCTGGCGCTGATCATTCTCGGCGTCATTTTTCTGAGCGATACATTTCATATTATCCGTTTCGGTCGCCTGATATCCCGCTGGTGGCCTGTGATCTTGATTATTATTGGCGTTACGAAATTAAGCGGCAAAGATTCAAAAGGTGGCTGGATACTTATAATTGTGGGAATAATTTTTCAACTTACGATGCTGCACATCGTCAGCTGGCACTTTATCGGACGTCTCTGGCCGGTAATCCTGATCATCATCGGAATAGGAATTCTCCTCAAGCGTTCTTCATCTGAGAGCTGCTGCGGAAAGGATTTTACAGAAAGTTCAGAAGATATGCTCGAATTCGATGCTATCTTTAGCGGAACTGAAAAACAGATCACATCCCAAAAATTCCACGGCGGTGAAATCAGCGCTATTTTCGGCAGTATCAAACTTGATCTGAGAAATGCCAGAATAGCCCCGGAGGGGTGTAATCTGACCGCCGATGCCATATTCGGATCGATAGAGATATATGTATCACCCGATGTCACGGTGAATCTGAGAGGTTCACAAATCCTCGGCCGCTTCGACAATCACACTAACAGTGTGGAGGGCGGTCCAGCCATTACAATTAAGGGCGATGCTATTTTTGGGAGTGTTCGTATTTCGAATTAATCTATTCACTCACCTGGCAGGTTTATATAAAGCCTTTTCTTTTTATCTCGTTCCCAAATTGAATTTGGGAACGAGATAAAAACCGGGCGAATGGAGATGACCGGCTTTTATAGAGATTTACGCTTATTGTCTGATACCAGACAACCTTCATTTGGCGGTAAAAGTTAAGGATATAATACCAACACCTGTCAGGTTTACAGAATTGATCTCATCTGAAGAAAAAGAATCTAATAAACCTGACAGGTGTAATCGCTTCCGCTGCGGCGTTGAGACAGGCAAAATCTCATGTTGGCGTCAACGCGGGAGCATAGACACCATTTAACGAAAAGAAAAATCAGTATAAAGAGTCCGGCAGATAATTTTTAGTTGTAAATATTGAAATTATTTATTAGAATGGAATGTCATGATGGCGTATGTAACTTATAAGACGGTATTACCAGGTTATCCGGGAACGAAGCAAAGAAATATTGGGAGCTCGCTTATGGAACAGTCCGGCAACCCGGTCTTGAAGATCGGATTATATGGAATTAATTATAGACATGCAAAATTTTAGGAATGAGTAATTGAAACATATGTTATCTTTAAGAAATAATTGAGAGGACAAAATGGCTTACACTTTTCATGATTTAGCTTTTGATATTCTGAAGCAAACAGAAAAACCTTTGACATATCAAGAAATCTGGGAGAAAGCAGAAGAACTGAGCCTGACTGGGAAAACAAAATCATCTGGAAAAACACCTTGGCAAACTTTAGGCGCTAGACTCTTTGTTGATGTGCGAGATAATCCTAAGTCAAGATTCATAAAAGTTGGAAAACGCCCTACACGTTTTTATCTAAAAGAAAAAGAATCCGATATATCAGAGGATATTATTAAAAGAATTGAGATTGCCGAGACCAGACAAGAAAAAGAGAAAAGCAAATGGCATGAAAGAGATTTACATCCATTGCTAACATATTTTGTATATGCGAATCCTTCTTTTGGTAGAGGTAAAGGAATATTAACAAAAACCATTTTCCATGAAAAGTCTAAAAAGAAAGGCTACAGTGAATGGTTGCATCCCGATTTAGTTGGATTTTATTTGCCCTTGGATGATTGGGAATCAGAACTTATAGAATTAGGCAAGTTGTCTGACAACAATCTGATACGACTATATTCTTTTGAGTTAAAAAAATCTCTGAACAAGGGAAATTATAGGGAAGCATTCTTTCAGGCGGTTTCAAATTCCTCGTGGGCTCATGAAGGCTATTTAGTAGCTTCAGAAATAAAGCAAGATGATGATTTTCTTTCTGAATTGGAAAGATTAACAATATCATTTGGTATTGGCATCATTCATCTTGATCTTAGCGATTTTGATTCATCTTCTGTCTTGTATCCAGCAATCCCCAAAACAAATATGGATTGGGAGACAATGAATAAAATTTGTGCCCAAAATGATGATTTTAGAAAATTTATTCAAGACGTGAAAATCGACTTTGAATCAAAACGAATTCATAAATCTGAATATGATAAAGTGCTTGATGATCCGAATAAATATATTGATGAGAAAATTAAAGCTAACGAACCTGTTTCGCACCTGATCGCGCAGCGTCAGCGTGCGCCAAAGGCGTCTCAATGTGACAAGCAGGGGTTTTATACCTTTGTAAAATTTGCTTTTCACAATAATTTTTAGCATTTTTGTGTTATGAAAAAACGAATTGAAAATATTACTTCTATCTTGAAAAGTGAATTGACAATATTAAAGTCGAAATATAATGTGGCAACTCTTGAAGTATTTGGTTCATTTGTCAGAGATGAACAAACTGCTAATAGTGATGTGGATATGCTAGTTTCATTTACCAAATCCCCATCATTGTTTAAATT
>JAHIOG010000061.1 GCA_018895675.1 bacterium | reverse complement strand
TTTATAATTTCTATCGGGACAAATTCAGACAATTCGCATTCTATTGGATCAATTACTTCAAGCTTTATATCCTTTTTAATTTTTTGACAAGGAGAAGGAGGACTCGCATATGTTTCAGGCAAACTAATGATACCACAACGGTGCAATTTCAAAAGAGCAAGACGACAACTCATCTCTTTCAAGGCTCCATTGGCACTGCCCCAGTTGAGCCATTCACAAACAAAAAGAGACAGTTTGCGCCGAGAAATATCTGGATTCTCGAAAATTGTTCCTCTAATTCGATCGAGGATTTCTTTAGAAAAATTTTGCCCATTGATAACCACGTAGTTAATGTAATAAAATTATCTCCCTGTGTTCAGTAAAAAATGTGGGACACGTTAAGTTGCCAAAGAGGGGAAAGAGGGGAGCTTATATCATCTCGACATAATATTAGGTACAGCGCTTAAATTTTGGGGTAACTTCAGATTTCATTAAAGATTGTTGAGCATCATTAATTAAAAAGGTACTCAATATTTATTGTATGAGTTTGTCCGCCGCGATGACGTATTTGCCTGTCCGGAATTTCTTCTGTAAAACGAATTGGGCTGTTGTCCTGACGTTTAATCAGAGGTATAATTTGTCGAAATGAATAGATCAATGAAAATCGCTGAAACTTACGCCGGATGTGCCCGTTGATATCAAAAATATTCGCATCTAATTGAACGTAATATAACTCACAATTGAAACCAGTGTTCTATATCAGAAATATTTCCTTTTGCGGATGGGACAGCCACTCACACCCGTCTTTTGTAACGACGATCATTTCCTCGACGGTAGCGACTCCGTACCCTTCAATTGGCAGGCGCGGTTCAATTGTAAATACCTGACCGACTTCTATTGGCAGATAGGGTGTGTTTCTGTATCGCTCCCAGCGAGGTCCGAGCAATCCGGCGCCGTCATGTGTGGAGCGTCCAACCTGGTGACCCAAGCCGTGCGGATATTCCGGGTAGCCTTTCGATATAATATAATCCCGCGCAATAGCATCTATTTCCCAGCCTAATTTACCGGGCTTAATAGCGTCTTTTGCCATTTGAACAGATTCGATTATTGTGTTAAATCCTTTTTGGACTTCTGCCGGAGCCAGAGTTTCTCCATCTTTCAAGAAATACCAGGTACGCTGAATATCCGAGCAATATTCATCTTTTTTAACGCCAAAATCTATATTTAGAACATGTCCCTTTTTTATTTTACGATCAGTCGGATCGGCGTGGGCGCCGGCGGTATCAGGTCCTGTGAATACCGCTGGACAGGAATTTTCCTCCCAGGCGGTTATGACCTGATTTTGTTTTACCAGCCCCAGGATATATTTTGCGACATCGCGCTCGGATTTACCGGGCTGCATAAATGTTGATACCTGAGCATAAATATTTTCGGTAAGTTGGATCGCGTCTTTTATCCGGGATATTTCGGAAGCGGTTTTTCTGCCCCTGAGAGCGCTGACAATTTCCTGAGATGAAATGAATCGATCATGATATGCGGTATTTGCGGTATATTCTTTCAATAATTGATACATTCCATGTGTTAGTCCGTCAGATATATAATCGCTTTTCGATGTATTAATTGCAATGTTGCGTGGACTAAGCTCGTTCAGTACCGAAATAAATTCTTCTTTGAAACTGCCGATATATTTTCGGATATCCTGATATAATCCCGTTAGGTGAATGCGCTCGTGATCGAGACTGCCCACGATAGCAATTGTTTTTCCACATCGTGTTATTATAAATGCAGATTGCCAGGTGCAATTAGTGCCCAATATCAGATCCAGGCAAGGATCATATACGGCTTCGGTTTCACGCACAAACGTTAGCCACATATCGACATTTTTTTCACCGAGAATTTGGACCGCCTGTTTTATTTTTTCCCGTAGCATAACTGTCTTTCTCCTCTAATGTGGATATTTTAAAACTTCTGAAATATACGGTTTTGTTTTTTTAAAAAAAATGCCGGAAAGGAGTTCCGGGCGGAATTCCTTTCCGGCGAATTGCGGGGGGTTAGGGTTCTATGCAGAGTTGGGAAGGTGTGCAAATACAGGTTTTTCAAAAATCATAAAGTAGCTACACAATACTCGTACCAAAAACATAAATACATATAATTAAATGACATATAAGTATATTGCCAGGCGGGTTTGGGGTGGTTTTACCACAAAAGTTGGGGTGTAATTGCCCCAAATATGTAGAACAAATTTTTATTCTATTGTTGAATACGCGCTTTTTTCAGAAAGTGACCGGTGAATAATCCGGATTAGTTAAGCTCAGACTTCCTGGTAATAAAAAAGAACAGTAGAACATGCGGAATGCTAACCGACAACCAAACCTGCCTCGTTACTGTCTATAATTAAAATGAATATTCAACACCACAAACAGTTAAAACCCGACCTAAAGACAAAGGGGTTTCTATGAAAAAAGTTGCGTTACTAGTAGTCATTTTATTATTAACAGCTTACGTTTCTGAGGGAATGGAAATTCAGGCAGTAAGGACTGACGTTCCCCCAATCATTGATGGTTTCTTAGATGACGTTGTTTGGAGTAAGACTCCGACCTATAGTGATTTCAAGACATTCCAGCCTGATTTCAACAAAGTTCCCAGCGAGTTGACCATCGCTTGTGTAGCCTACGATGATAAATACCTTTACTTTGCTATTGAAGCACATGATTCTGAACCCGCAAAGATAAAGGCGTCTGTAACAAAAAGGGACAACATATTTCAAGATGATTGGGTAGGCGTTGGTTTGGACGCCTTGAATGATCAACAGAGCGCTTATGCATTTGCTGCTAATGCCTGTGGTTCCCAGGGCGATCTCATGGTAAACAGCGATGGTAACGGCGACCCCTCCGAGGATTTCATTTGGGAGGCAGCTGGTTCAATCAACAATAACGGCTTCAATGTGGAAATGAGAATACCTCTTCAAAGCATTAGATTTGACGACGGACGGGAAGTAATAATGGGACTTTTCTTCGTACGACAGCTTAGCAGGTATTCGGAAATGGTCATT
>JAHIOG010000605.1 GCA_018895675.1 bacterium | reverse complement strand
GGGAAATAGGGGTAATAGGGGAAATATGGATAAAATGGAAGTTAACGATAAGGGTAATATTGATGAGATTCCTAACCTGGACAAGCCAGAATTTCAAATTTCAAATTGCAAACTTCAAAATGCAAATTTTATGATCGCTTTCTCTAATCTCAGCCTCCGAAAATAATTTGTGTAACAGGTGTCTCTGGAAAATTTTATATTTAATATTTGCAATTTGATATTTGATATACATTATGCTTTTTTACCGTCGAGAACTCCAATTTTTCTTTACAAAATAACAAGAATTTGAGAATTAAGAGACTAAAGAAATAAATTCTCTGTATGGCAGCTCCCGGCATCCGCCTATAGATTATCTGCAAGACTCTTAACAAAATACTTTTCATCAAGATACTTGCGGCTGTAACAGCGCACATCCATGTGTATCCAGGAAGGGGCGATTGTTGATGGCTCCAGTGATTTGTGATTATTTGCATGCCAGCCAATTTGAAAATTGCTCAGTTCGACAAGTTTTCCCCGAAATGAATCACAACGCTCACAGTCATCGCGTTTATCATCGCCGCTTTGCAATGGGAAATCAATATCGATTGCTTTGCCCATGTGGTTTGTGCTTGTTCTGCCTTTCTTCCGGTTATTAATCCAGCACCTATAACCGCAGGTGACAATCGGGGCGGGAAAGCCTTCTTTTTTGGCATAGAATTGAGCGCTGCGGTACGCATTAAGTATGGCTTTATGAATACCGGGATACTCGTATTTATAATATCTTTCTATCATGGGGTAATCTTCTCGATACTCGTCTTTATACTGCCCGTTACCGAATCCGTCGCACTCACCGCAGCTGCATTTCAGTTTATCGAAATCGATCGGATGTTCATCTGCGAACTTTTCCAATGCTGCAACTGACTTCGGCCCGATAATTCCATCGGGATTCTCCTCACCCATATAATCTCGCTGAAATGTCATAACCTGCAGTTCCGTTCCCGGTCCGAAAGAACCATCCCAGACAGTTCCACGGAAACCGGCCAGACGCAGCTGAAGTTCGATAACGTCATCACCGGAAGAACCTCTTTTAAGTGTTTTATTCCCGAAAGACATATTATCCTTTCCCTTTCATCGGGGAAGTATTTCGAGCTACGCCTTTATATTTCTCAAAAGTTCTTAAACCTCCCATTCCTAACATTGCTATTACTAATTGATACAATCCATCGGTATTGATAACAGGTATTTCAACTTCGGGGAAAAACACTTTGCTTATCCAGACAGCAACGGGTTGAATGATGAAAGCCCAAAGTATTCCGGCGCCGCATATCCAGCCAATGAATGGGCGCCAGCCGGCTACAAATATACTTTTATGTCCCGCCTCTATCTCGTTGATTTTCATCTGCTGAAGATTTGCATTGTTGACAACATCCAGCAATTGCTTTTCAAATTCCTCTTTAGCTTTAGCGCGCTCATTAGCATTTGGGATTCTATCGACAAGTTTGTCAATAATTGGTCCAACCATTGGTTTTAATAAATTTAACATAATTTCCTCCTATTCTAAATATATTACAGGCTCTTAAAGCAATACAAATTCCTGCACAATTTGTGAACTTTTTATACCTTTCATAAATCCCCCAGCTTAAGCAACTTGACACAAGTCATATCAATACCTTATTCAATACCACAATATTTCAGAAAGACTACTGTTAAGTTTCAACGTTAAATACCTCCGGTGTTTTTTTATTGGAGACTCTTTCTTCATCCGGCAGCTGCCGGATGTTATTCACATTCAATCCCTCCGGGATTGTCTGATTTTTATTCATCGCTCTGAACCCTGTAAGGGTTAAACATGAATAACAACAGGTGAAACCTGTTGACCTAAGCATAAACCCAAAAACTCCCAACCCTGCAAGGGTTAAACAAGAATAACAACAGGTGAAACCTGTTGACCTGAGTACCAACAGTCAATCTCCCAACCCTGTCCCAAAAATCCCGATGGGAAAGGGGTTGAACTATTTCCATCTTTTTTCCAGAACCGTTTTCATGTTTATCACGTTAAATACCTCC
>JAHIOG010000604.1 GCA_018895675.1 bacterium | reverse complement strand
GGAAAAGGAAAAAGGGACAATGTGATGGAAATCTATCAGCGATTGAGCCGTGATCCGGAAACATATTACAATAGGACTGCCGAACATTATCACAATCTGCGTTTGCGTACACTTCAGATTGAAACACCGAATAGAGAATTGAATCTGGCTTTTGAATGGGCAAAGATTACTTTTGATAACCTGATTGTTGATAACCCTGATCTTGGGAAAGGGCTTGTAGCGGGGCTCGGGGCATCGGGAACAAGCGGACGTCCCGGTTTTGGCTGGTTTTTCGGCGGTGATGCTTATATTAATTGCTTTAGTATAAATAGTTACTGCGACTACCGGACTGTACAGGACGCGCTGACTTTTACGCAGAAGTGGCAGCGCGAGGATGGTAAAATGGCGCACGAACTCTCTCAAGCGGCGGGTTATATTGACTGGTTTGGAGAATATCCTTATGGCTATATCCACGGTGATACTTCACCCTATTATATTACGGCAGTTTATGATTATTATAAAATGAGTGGCGATGTTGATTTTGTGAAGCAGAGCTGGCAATCGCTTAAAAAGGCTTATGAATGGTGCCTGTCAACTGATGCAAATGGTGATGGATTAATGGATAATAAGATGGCAGGATTAGGGGCGTTGGAGTACGGCGCTTTGACGGGAATTGAATCCGACGTTTATATGTCTGCTGTGTGGGTGCGTGCCGCTTATGCAATGCAATTTTTATCAGAAGCAGCGGGCGAAAAACCCTATGCAAAAAAGGCAGCAAGACATTATAAAAAGGCTAAGAAGACTTTTAATGAGAAATTCTGGGATGAAGAGACGCAATATTATGCCTATGCCTTTAATGCGAATAATGAGCATGTGAAGGAAATATCACCCTGGAATGCGGTGGGCTTGATGTGGGAGATTGGCGATCCTCAACGCAGTGTGAAATCACTGGAAAAGATAAGTTCAGCTGATTTAACAACCGATTGGGGAATCCGCAGCATCTCTTATAAAAGTAAATATTACCAACCACTCAACTACAATTACGGTGCGGTATGGCCATTCCTAACCAGTTGGGTTGCTATTGCACAATACAAGCATCACCTGGTACAGCAGGGATATAATTCCTTGATGTCTACTGTTCGACACACGTTTGATCATGCCCTGGGATATGTCACTGAAGTCTTTTCCGGGGCTCAGAATGTATATCCGCAGGAAGCCGTTTGTCAGCAGGGGTTCTCCACTGCGGGAGTGGTTCTTCCTTTGGTGCGGGGAATGCTCGGACTTGAAGGTGATGCAATTCGGAAAACGATAACCTTTGCGCCTCATTTTCCGGCTAACTGGGAACATGTCTCGGTGGATAACTATCAAATCGGAAAGGCTGTATTCTCTTTCAATTATACAAGAGGTAAGGATAGAATAACAATCGATATACAGAGTAAACAAAGTGACGGTTATATGCTGCAAATCGCTCCTGCTCTTGGAGTCGGAAGTATCATAAACAAAGTAATTGTGAATGGAGAAGCCTTGCAGTTTGAACAAGTGTTATCCACTCAAACGGTTCAACCAGTCGTAAATATTGCTCCAAAAGGAGGTAATGCAACTATTGAGATAGAGTTCAATCCTACTGTGGAGTTACTTCCACCATGTATCGAGACGAAAACAGGCGATATGAATAAGGGTCTGAAAATAATTTCATTGAGAAGAGAAGAAAATCAGCTCAAAGTTGGCGTAGAAGGCTTATCGGGAAAATCTTATGTGTTGGAAGTCGTCAATCCGGAATTGATTCACCAGATTAAAGGAGCATCACACAAAGGAAATAGAATTGATATAAAAATACCGGATGGAAAAGAGGGCGATTTTATAGCACACGAGATTATTATAAAAACGGAATGAGCAATAACTCCGGCAGTAGATATCCTAATTGAATTATTAATGTTATTATAGCGAGGAAAATACGATGAGATGTATCTGTAAAATGTGTTTAATAGCTCTTATGTTCATTGTTCCGATTCCTGATTTATTTGGTAGGGTGACAATAGAGGACGATTATCTGATAATAAATGCAAAGTATGATGACCCTTTATTTACAACTTATGCAGCAAGTATGGAACGCTCACGATTCTTTGCTGACAAGGCATACTTTATGGATTATTTTACACCCGATAATCCAATTTGCTATAATAGCCAGTTTGCCGGTGAATTTGCGGTTATATGGAAAGTAAACAATGTTATAGTCAGCAAGACGAGAGATTTTATAAAAAAGCCTGAGGTAATTGTTTCATTTCCCGATATGGCAATTCTGGAATATGAACCATTCGAAGGCTTACAGGTTCAGGAAACATTTATGGTATATAGCTCCGGCGCCGCAATTATTGATATGGTTATCGAGAATATCGGTCAAGTAGAGTATGATTTTAATCTTTATCCTCTGGTATATAAATCCGAGCAGGGCGCTTTGCAAATCAGTAAATTTGATAAGGAGAAGAATTGGTATTTTTTTACACATTATGAACCGGCCGAGCGTCTGCACAGTAATCTGTATGCTTCCCGCGGTTATCCGACTGATTTTATTAATATTCTGGCATGTAACCAGACACCTGACAGCTATGGAGCTTATGAAGCCAATAGCATTCAGGATTTCTATTTTGCGGCTAAGCGTTTAAGCAAGGTTCATGAATTTGTCACTAAACAAAATGAGTTGGAAACAGGCAATGTGGAAATAGTTGCTTTACAGAAACATATCAGATTAAAACCAGGTGAGAGAACATCTGTTCGTTTTGTACGTGGCGTTCAGGATATTCGCAAACCTGAATCTGACATGCAATCGGCGTTCTCGGCGGCTTT
>JAHIOG010000603.1 GCA_018895675.1 bacterium | reverse complement strand
CCGAAGGACGGGGTGTGTTTTCGCTTTAATCACAGGAATACTCCCTTTTCCACACAGATCTTCCGGCACACTCTCTAATCCATCTCTCATACATTCCATAGCTTCAATTACCACCATTATTACATCCCCCTTTTTATTCCCCTTTTTTTAAGGGGGATTCCCGAAGATTTCCCTCTAAAAAGAAAATAACTTTTAGGAATTTAGCACTTTATGTAGTGTCTTGCTTAATTCTTCAATCTTATATGGTTTAGCTATAACTCCAGCAAAACCGTATTTTTTAAAGTCCGCCATCACAGGGTCATAAGAATAGCCGCTGGAAACAACTGCTTTAACTTCAGGGTCAATCTCGGCTAATTTCCGAACTGCCTCTTTGCCTCCCATTCCTCCCGGGACAGTCAAATCCATTATTACTATGTCAAAAGGCTTTTCCAATTTCATATTTTTCTGATATAATTCAATCGCTTCAGCGCCATCTTTAGCAAATTCCACTTCATATCCAAGAGTCTTAAGTATAGCGCCGGTCACCTCTCTAACCAACTCCTCATCATCCATCACCAGAATTCTACCAGTCCCTTTTAAAGGTCTCTTCTCTTTTGCTTCCTCTATTACTTCTCTCTCTACCGCCGGTAAATAGATAATAAAAGTCGAGCCTGCACCTACCACTGATTCTGCTATAATAAAACCATTATGTTTTTTGATTACAGAATAGGCGGTTGTCAATCCTAAACCACTACAATTCTGTTTAGTAGTAAAATAGGGATCAAATATTTTATCCAATTTATCCGGAGGAATGCCTATTCCATGGTCCCTAATAGATATTCTGATATACTTCTCACTACTTAGTGAATAACCGGGAACTTTTAAACCGGATGGAATATTCTCTGCTGAAATATTTATAACACCTCCTTCCGGCATGGCTTGATCGGCATTCAGGATAATGTTATTAATCACCTGAATGACCTGCCCCTTATCAATCTCAACATCCCATAGATTACTTTGTATATCTAATTCGCTGCGTATATTAGAACCGCTTAAAGAAAGATTAGCCGTCTCGTTTAGCAATGCTGCGGTTGAGCAGATTTCCTTAACTGGTTCCCCACCTTTTGCAAAAGTAAGCAACTGTTGAGTTAATGCTTTCGCCCGTTCTGCGCTAGTTTCAATATTCTGCAAATATTTAGTAACATTGCCACCTTTTTCAGCTACTATATTCGCTAACTGTGCATTGCCAAGAATAACAGATAAGCGGTTGTTGAAATTATGCGCAATACCACCGGCAAAAATACCAATTGATTCAAGTTTCTGGGCTTTCAGACGTTCTTCTTCCACACATCTGCGCTCGGTGATGTCCCTGATCACAACTATAGATCCAACAATCCTTCCATTTTTCCTTACCGGTTGAGCGAGCACTTCAACATAAAGTCGCTTGCCCTTTTTAGTGACTATTTCATGAGAAGTTGGTGAAACTTGAATGCCTGCAATTACTTTATTAATGTTGTTAACTATCAGTATCAAATCCTCTTTAGTAAACATTTTCATGGCAGAATAACGTCTGCCGACAAGTTCTTCCTCCGGATAGCCTGAAATTTCTTTAACTCTCCTATTAATTTTAAGGATTTTGGCGGTCTTATCCAGAAATATTATCCCATCATGAACATTATTGAAAATAGTTGATAACATCTCTTTTGACTCTTTTAGCTCCTTTTCCAGAGCTATTTTTTCCAGCGCTTGCTTAATAATAATTAACAGATCATTGGTATCGAACGGTTTCATGAAATAATCATATGCGCCCAGCTTCACAGCCTGGACAGCATTTTCTATATCAGCATACGCTGTAATTATAATAACAGGCATCATCGGATTAATCTCTCTCACCTTCTCTAATACCTGAATTCCATCCATTTCAGGCATTCTGATATCGAGTAAAATAATGTCCGGGTCGTTTTCCATTACTTTTTGCACGGCTTTTTTTCCGTCATCCGCGGTTATTACGCGATAGCCCTCTTTCTTAAGTACATTCGTAAGTATCCAGCGCATATCTGCTTCATCATCAACAACCAATATTTTCTTTGGATTTTTGTTAGCCATACTAAACCGCCGGTAAAGTTATCGTTACTTTTGTGCCCTTATTGCCTTCGCTATCAATCGATATCGAGCCTTTATGGTCACTCATAATTTTATGGCAAATAGATAGTCCTAATCCAGTTCCTTTCTCTTTGGTTGAGAAAAACGGATCAAAAACCTTTTTTATATTTTCTTTGGATATGCCATAACCATTATCTTCAATATCAATTATTAAATATTTCGTAAACGAATCATAATCGGTCGTAATCAGAATCTTTCCACAATCTTTCATTGCCTGAATAGAGTTGAGAAGTATATTAATTAAAACTTCCATAATAAGTTCTTCATCATACAAGGCTATAATTTTTCCACCATAAAATTGTTTTTGCACTTCAATTTTTTTCTGAAGAAAATCAAGTTCCACCAGCCTATAAGCCTTATCGATAGTATCATGTATTAAATGCCGTTCTAATTTCAACTCCTTGGGTCTTGCAAAATTTAAAAGGTCAAAAATCATGCCATCTGCGGCGTCGGCATTGCGTTGAACAACATCAAAAGCCTTTTCAAACTCGCTGTGATCAGGAAAATTTTCGATACAGAACTGGATGGTGGATTTAATGACCGCTAAAGGGTTCCGTATCTTATGCGCAACTCCGGAAGCCAATTGTCCAATAGACGCCATTTTTTCTGCCTGGAATAAATTCTCTTCCAGCTTCTTCAAATTGGTGATTTCTCTCATCAGCACGAGAATACCAATAATTTTACCATCTATATCCTCCAGCGGAGAAACTTTCAAGAAAAAGATATGTTGCTTTCTATCTTTGTCCAGATACCTGAAATCATTTTCTTCAAATAACCCGCCGGTTTCCAATACTTTTCTGAGTCTTTTGGCTAAATCCGAAGCTTTCCATAAAGAAAGATCAAATATGCTGACGTCTTCTATTGTTTCATCGGGCAGCAACTCCCTTCCAACAGGATTTGACATAACAATTTTTCCCTTACTATCGGTAGATAATATTCCAATGGAAACATTAATAAAGAGATGCTCAAGATACTTCAGAGTCTTAATACTCTCACGCTGAGCCTGCTTACGTTCAGTTATATCCACAAATGCACCCATCATACAGATATGTTTACCGGTCTCATCTGTAACCATACTGGCTGAAAGTTGTACATCAAATACTGAGCCATCCTTTCTCTTGGCAAGAATTTCACCTGTCCAATTCCCTTTCACCTGTAAAACTCTCTTTACTTTTAAAAACTCCTCCTTATTCTGCCAGAATTGTTCAGCAGGTTTATCAAGAACCTCCTCTGAATTGTCATATCCCCACAATTTGAGAAAAGAGTTGTTAACATAAATCAGATTTCCTACAAGATCAATAAAAACAACAGCATTAATAGACGATGCTATAGCATTCTCCTTTATCCGCAGCTCCTCCAATGCAGCAGTCCTTTGTACCTCTGCCCGTTTGCCTGCCTGTTCGGCAGACAGGCGCTCCGTGATGTCCCTGAGAGCCACGACAATCCTGGCTTCTTCTTCTTCTTCTTCTTCTTCTGCAAAAATTTTTCCAGCAAAGTCAAATTCTATTATCAATTCCTTATTTTTATCATCAACACCCATCTTTTCAGAAGCTCTCCTAATTTCAATGAAGCCATGGTTTCTTTTCCCAAAATGACCGTGCAGCTCTGATATAATTTTTCCCCTCAGCTCTTCTTCGGAAAGGTTTACTTCAGGAGCATATTTGCGAATGAGTTCTCCAAATGCTTTGTTAGTATTCAGTACCCTCATTTGATTGCTCAAAACAATTAATGATTCGGGTACAAACTGAAATATGTTTCTAAAATTTTTCTCACTATTTATGAGCGCTTCTTCTACTCGCTTACGATCGCTGATATCTTTTGAAATTACAGTTATTGCAATTACACTTCCAGTTTCCGAGTCTATAACCGGGCTTAATGTTCGTATGAGTACCCGGTCATCCAGAGGATTTTTAAACTCATAACTGACTGGTCTTCCGGATTTATAGACCTGTTCTACATTGACAGAAAATTCCTGTGTGCCTTCAGGAGAATCAAATTGAGAATACTCCTGACCTACAACTTCATCCAGTGAATTTCCAAGCCTTGATAGAAATTTCTTATTAGCGAAAAGATACTTCATATCTCTGTCTATGAGATATATAGGATCATCGCTGGATTCTACCAGAGAGCGATAGCGCTCCTCACTCTCACGAAGGTTCTCTTCGGCCTGCTTGTGCTCTGTGATATCCCGAAACACCAATACAAAACCTGTAGTGATTCCTTTATCATCTCTGATCGGTGTTGCTTTGAACTCAATATGTATTTCCGTTTTTTCTTTGCTTGATCGAAGATTCCCTCCTGGGATAAGTATAGACTCACTTGACAGGCTGACAATATCTCCATCTGTAATAGACTTCACTGAAGCGCCTACTTCAAAACCAATTGTCTCTTTGTCTTTAATATTGAATATCTCTGTCAAATCTCTATTCAGGGCAGCTTCCTGTTTCCACCCTGTAAGCGATTCAGCAACCGGATTCATGAACGTTATTAATCCCTCTTTATTAACAGTTATTACAGCATCACCGATTGACCTGAGCGTTGTGTCAATTTCTCTTTTTAATTTATTTTCTGTCTCATGTTTATAAAGAGTCATCTCAATGGTGGCTTGTAATTCTTCTTTTTTAAACGGTTTGAGTATATATCCATACGGTTCAGTTACCTTTGCACGTTGCAGCTTGTCCTCATCTGCATAAGCGGTTAGATAGACTACGGGAACATTAAAACGATCATGTATCTGTTCTGCCGCATTTATGCCGTCAATATCTCCTCCTAATTCAATATCCATAAGTACTAAATCCGGACGCATTCTGCCCACTATTTTAATAGCTTCCTCTCCGGTAGAGACGATTGAAAGAACAGCATATCCTAAACTTTCTAAAATGCATTTTGTGACTTCCCCAACCTCGGGTTCATCTTCAACAATTAAAATTTTAATCTTTTCCACGGTATAAGCCTTTTTTGCCAATTATTACAGTATGGCATTTAGATTATATAAATTTTTCTTGCCACCTTCTTTAGAAAATCTTCTAACATCATCTTAGAAACAGATGGAAAAACCATTTGAAAACGGAATCCCTGCTGCAAGTATCTGAACAATATCTTTATCATCATTCAAAAGTGTTTCAATATTATGTGCTCTGGATTGTGCAGTTGTCTGCAAGTGGTTTCCAATCTGGTTTTTAATGGTGCTATTAGAGATTATAAGGATAATAAATAATGATACAATTAGCATTACAGTTAAAGCAATTGGAAAAATGCTAAGTTTTGTTCGTATTTTCATTTTCCTTTCTTTTTTTTGCAGACTGGAATTCACCCCGATTATCTGGATGTATTTCAGAATGCGAGATTGATCAACCTTCCGATTACTCCGAAAGGAGTCCCCGTTGGGAAAGTCGGGTACAGTGGGTTTGCCTCTCCCACCACGTTGAAACGTGGTGTTAATGTTTTACCGGACAACAAATCCTCCCACTGATCCGGGTTTTAGATAGCGGCATAATTCTGTCCACGTGATCTGTCTGCACTGCCGTTTCGGCGAGCAGGTAAATCTTTCCGGAAAATCGGAACTCTTTTTTTTGTATTGGACATCTCATAATACTATCTTAAATCAATAACCCACGACAATCGTCGTGGGTCAGTAAATATTCAGAAGCCCTTACAAATGATTTAACCGTCACAGGAAATTCTAAAATGTATCTAAAATGTGTCACAGCCTAACCACTTTTGCTCCTTATATTGTTAATTTACTCATAATTTTAATATATAACAGCATTTTCATCAAAGAATTTCAGTTAATGTAGCTCCGATAACAGCCGGACTTTCGGCAATTCGAATTCCCGCTTCTTTTAGTACTTGAATCTTCTCTTGTGCAGTTCCTTTGCCTCCGGCAATAATCGCCCCCGCATGCCCCATCCTTCGACCGGGCGGCGCGGTGCTTCCGGCAATAAAGGCGATAACCGGTTTCGAAAAATTCTTTTTGATATACTCAGCAGCATCTTCCTCGGCTGTTCCTCCTATTTCACCTATAAGGATTACAGCTTCTGTTTCAGGATCATTCTCAAACAACGGTAACAGATCGATAAATGTCGTGCCGATAATCGGGTCTCCGCCAATTCCGATACAAGTCGATTGCCCCAATCCTAACTGAGTAACTTGATGTACGGCTTCATATGTCAACGTGCCGCTCCGCGACACAATCCCGATAGAACCTTCTTTATGAATAAATCCCGGCATAATTCCCATCTTTAATTTCCCCGGCGAAATAATCCCCGGACAATTCGGTCCAATCAGCCGTGTTTTGGAATTCTTTAAAATATGGGAAACCTTGATCATATCCTGGGTTGGGATTCCTTCAGAAATACAAACCGCTACATCCAGTTGCGCATCGCCGGCTTCCAGAATAGCATCGGCGGCAAATTTGGGCGGTACAAAAATAACACTGACATTTGCGCCGGTAGTTTCCGTAGCATCCCGAACAGAATTAAAAATAGGCAGTCCGTGTTCCGATTTCTGCCCGCCTTTACCGGGTGTTACGCCACCGACAATGTTCGTCCCATATTCCAGCATCTGAGATGTGTGAAATGCCCCTTCCTTTCCGGTTATACCCTGTACTAGTACTCGCGTGTTTTTGTCTATTAAGATACTCATTAGTCTCCTCCGTTAATTATTTGCCGTTTCAACTGCCAGCTCGGCGGCTTCCTGAAATGTGTTGGCTATGCTGAAATTCAGCGGCGATTCGGCAAGTATTTTGCGGGCTTCAGAAGCGTTCGTTCCCTCAAGCCGCACGACTATCGGAATAGAGGTTTTCAAGGTGTTTAATGCATCCACTATTCCCCGGGCAACCCGGTCGCATCTGACAATTCCGCCAAAAATATTGATCAAAACCGCTTTCACATTGGGATCCGAAAGTAATATTTTAAACCCATTGGCAACAGTATCCGATGAGGCAATACCACCTACATCCAGAAAATTCGCCGGTTCTCCGCCTTGCAATTTGATAATATCCATGGTTGCCATTGCCAATCCTGCGCCGTTCACCATGCAGCCGACATTTCCATCCAGACGGATGTAATTCAACTTATATTTCGACGCTTCCAGCTCTGATGGTTCCTCCTCGCTGGTATCCCGCAATTCAAGATAATCAGGATGACGGTACATTGCATTATCATCAAAATTGATCTTTGCATCCAGTGCGACCAGTTCGCCCGTTGATGTTATTACCAATGGATTGACTTCCACCAGAGAAGCATCGGTTCGCCGAAAAACATTGTACAACGACCGTAGAAATTTTACACCGTTTTTTGCGGATTCGCCTTCTAACTTCAGGGCAGACACAAGCCGGTTGTACTGAAAATTCTGCATGCCAAATCCCGGAAGGGCATACTCTTTAAAAATCTTTTCGGGTGTTGTCCTGGCGACTTCTTCAATTTCCATTCCACCCTCTGTTGAAGCCATTATTACCAGTTGAGCGGTTTTGCGGTCAATGACAATACCGATATAGAGTTCCCGCTGAATATCAACCGCCTCTTCGATTAGCAACCGATTTACAGTCTTTCCCTGGGGTCCGGTTTGCACTGTAATTAATGGATTCCCAAAAATCTTATCGATTATCTCTTTCGCGTCGGCAGCGGATTTGCTGACTTTTACGCCGCCGCCTTTGCCTCTGCCGCCGGCATGGATCTGAGCCTTGATGACACAGGGAAACCCTATTCTCTCGGCAGCCTGTAATGCTTCTTTTTTGGAAAACGCCGGCACACCGTTTGGCACCCGGACGTTAAACTTCTTTAAAATCTCTTTTGCCTGGTACTCGTGAATTTTCATGAATTCTCCTCGTTCAATTGCGGTACGTTAATAATTTAAGTTTCGTATATAAATAAATCTTTAAAATTCAACAGAACATCCCCCTTTTATTCCCCCTTTTCTAAGGGGGATTTTAATATTCCCCTCTAAAAAGTTGAACGAAGAGAAATCCCGATCTTCGGGGAGGGGTGT
>JAHIOG010000602.1 GCA_018895675.1 bacterium | reverse complement strand
GAAAATCTGTTTCCTTTGTGGATTCCTGTTGAACTTTGTAGTTAATCTTTAAAATTATTTAAATTTCTTACTCACATTGGTAATTGTTAATCCCACTACTTTTTTTCCTCTAAGACGCAGAAAAGTGCCGTCTTCTAATATGTCCGTGTCAGTAGCTCTTTGCGGGCGTTCTAAACTTACATAAAGCACATCAGCTTCCTCATCAAAATCAAACCATATATGTTTAGCGCCCAGTTTTTTAATATATGGTAATGCTCCAAATATTTCATTTACGACTGCTGTTGCTTCCATAATATTCTCCTTTTCAATAGTTTTTTAATTTTTGTAGTAAAAAAAGCGGTAATAATAAAACTATCATTTTCCTGTTTTATTTCTTTGTAAATAACCAACATAGCCTTTTTTTTAGAAACAAGTTTTACTGCCCACAATTCATCTTTATCCCCCTGAAATATCCACCTGGGATTGGCGACGGTTTCTAAAACATCAAAATAGTAACCAGCCATATCATCATGGTTTTCGACAATATGAGTCCATCGTTCATCAGTTAGTCTTATTGGAATGTTATTAACAGAATATGTAATGTTTGCCATAAATATTTCTTTCCCTGATACTCAATTTTGAAATTCAGGTTTTGGAAATTTTTATCCGTTAACCTGAATGTGTCGGATATAATTCTTGCTGGTTTTTGCATATCTCATTGTCGAATCAATATTAGAATATATTTTAAAGAATGTCAATTGGAATGTTTTGTGAGTTGGATAAAATTCCATTATTGAATTTCTAAGGTGCATCAAAATGACTTATGATGTTTTGGCTTCTATGTTTTAGTAAATCAGGTCGCATTATAGTATAGTTTAGCCTTTTCTGTGATAGAAACAATAAAATTGGTTTTGCCCTTTGTATATGCGACTCTATCATCCGGGTATTGTTCAGAAAGAAAAAGTTTCAATTCGCTATAACGTTTTGCTTCTTCAGGAAACTCCCTCAGATAGTCTCTAAAATAGAGCCTGTCCCAAAGCTTTGAATCAGCTTCAACCATATGTATATGGTGGGTGCGCTCGCCATTGGAATTGCGTTTTATGAACCAGGCATACATAGGCGGCTTATCGAATTCCGGGCGCCAAAAGTATTCATAAGCTTCTGATTTCAGCAAAGGGACTATTTGCTTTTTAGTTTTCTCAAGGCTTGTAACCTCTACCAAAATATCGATAATTGGCTTTGATACCAGTCCCGGAATGGCAGTACTTCCAAAATGTTCAATCCTAATAATAAGTTTTTTTGGCAATCTGTTCCAAAGATATTTTGCTTCTTGATCAAATAATCTAAGCCAATCCGGATTGTATGGAACTATGGCAACCTCCTCATGAATAACTTCCGCTATGCGTTGTTCTAAGCTTTGCTTTAACGTGGTTTTCATTTTCTAAAACGGCATTATTGTAATATTCGATTCCATTCGACAATAATCAGAGGTCTTCCGTCCAAAATAAGATCGAATATTTGGTTTGGCATCATTCTTTTTTGACCAACAGCATCATTATTATTTGGCAATGCCGGTTTTGGAGGGCGTCGACCCGGTGGCATTGGAAATTTGATATTGTCAACCTTTGGCAATTCAATTTCAGCAACAATTGTAAAAGCATCATTTGGCGAAAGGTGTTTTTCAAACCGGGAAATCTGTTCCTGTTTGCCGATTAGATAAACCTTATCATTTTTCTTTGCCCATTGCCAGACATCCTTAGAAAAGGAATCAAATAGCTCTTCATCTTTTAGATCAGTATATTTTTGCTGTGCATTAATGTTTCTAAATTTTTTCGTTAGGGGTAAATTTTCGTTATCCTTAAAATATTGCGGTGATTCAGGTTTCTTAGATTTTAAAAATGAAATATCAATAAGCTTCCAATGACCGGTAAAATCAATATTCTGGAGGATTCCTTCGTTGGCTATCAAGACGTTTCCGGGCGCTATGAATTTTTCTACGGCTTCCGTTATTTTGGAGAGAACGGCATGATTATTTTTAAGATGTTCCATTGATCGTATTGATCTCGGTAGTCCCCCGATAAACGTAAAAATGATTATTAGGATAGATAGTGAAAGACCTAATCTGAAGTTTCTTTTTGTCAGGATTTTTAAAATCCATACCGTTGAAATTATATAGACAGGAACCGTTGGCAGTAAAAATCTCATAGTTTGGGGATCGGGAGGCCAGATATAAGCCATATATAAAAATGTTGAAGGAAAGATTAGCAAAGAAAGAAATATTCCCATTTTCCGGGTTTTATGATGGTAGATTAAATGTGCTAATCCGAATAAACCGACGATAAATATAACACCGGCTCCGTCAAAAATGAGGATCTTTAAATAAGGAAGAAAATGACTTATAAAATAATTCAGACCAAAATGGGCTGGCTCATCGGATATGCCATATCCTGTTTTCCAAAACGCACCGAAAGCCACCTGGTTGCGGATGAGTAATGCAATTACGGGAATCCCGGCGCCTGTTATGCCTTTTAATAAGGAGAGCCAAAACATTTTAGTTTTTTGAAAATGCATCAGAATAAAAATTGCAAATGCAAACAATAACAGTATTTCCGCATAACGAATGGTTGGAATAATTCCAAAACAGAGACCGGCAGGAAAAATCCACCAATCTGAATTCGTTTGTTTCCATTTGAATAAGAAAAATAGTCCCCATATTAATAAAAAGACTACGGAAATATGTGAATCACCAAAAAGGGCATGTTCATTAAAGAATGGATTAACGGATAAAAGCGCCAGGGCAAGCAAGCCCCGAATATCGCCAATCCAAGTTTTCAGAACTAAAAATAATCCAAACAAAGATAATGAAGCCAATACAGGGTTGACATATAATGCGGCTTTTGAATTGATAACCTTATAAACCAGACTCAGTATCGTTGGAAAGCCGGGAGGAAAAGTTGTATAATATCGATTACTACCGCCATTAAGCCAATGAGGACCAATATATTCCAATATCGATTCAGGTTCGATATAAGTTTTGCCCTCTTTAGAAATTAACTTTGCCTGAGTAAAATAGCCTTGTGCATCAGGTGTTGAAATGGCGGGTTTAAAAAATAGCAAAAGAAAGATAAAGTGAACTACTGTAAACAATATAGCCAGGAATAAGATGTTTTTAAAAAAAGTTGATATTTTCAAAATAATTAATTGGAATCCTTAACTTTTGGCATTTTCATATAAACTTCTAAAATCATAAATCGTTAATTATTGTTCATTATTCCAATACTATTTGCTTTATAGAAAGACACTAATCAGGCTTGTTTACGGCACCTGAATCTTGAAGATGGATAGGGATTCGTCTATTTTTATGTAATAGTCGCTTACTGCCGCGGGAATGATCACGGATTTTCCTTTTTGAAAGGTCAGATTTTTTGCCTGATTATTCCAGCGTATCGATCCGCCGCCTTTTGAAACTAAATCTTTAATAATGATATCTTGCTTGCAGGAAATCAATTCGCATATTTCTTACAAAATAAACAAGTCTATGTTCTTGAGTAAGCCGTCTTGACCAGGTGCCGGGAGCTAAGTACCTTAAAGGTTCGGGTTTACCGATTCCCTGGAATGGATTACGCATTATTTCTTCGATTATTCTAAATGCGCGTAATGCTATTTTACGGTCTGTCTTTATCCAATACTCCAAATCTTCTCTAAATTCAGGATGAAATACAGCACCTCTATTCTTTTTTTTGCTCGTTTTTTGTTTACTCAAACCCTATTTCTTTTTTGAAGTCGTCTATATTTGTAACCGGTTCTGTCTGTGCAAGAGCACGATTTAAAGAAGTTAATAAACGTCGAGCATTTTTAGGAGAACGCAACAAGTGAGCGGTTTCCATTAAACTTGATAACTCAGAAGCAGAAATCAAAGCAACATCTTCGGTATTCCGACGATTAATTAACACAATTTCCTTATCTTCTGATGCTGTCGTGAGAAGCTTTGCAAAATTTGCACGAGCCTTTGAGTATGTTGTATGAATTGTCATTTAAATGCACCTTTTTTGTTGTACAGAAACAATGTACAGCTTCGACAACCAAATATCAAGTTTTAAATAGTTTATTAGTAAAAAACAGAGAGAAGGAAAACAAAAATCTTTAAAAATAAAGGTGTTTAACGGTTGGGAACTGAATCACACTGTGACAGACCAACAAAATATATATACCTAATTGGAATCCTTAACTTTTGGTACTTTCATATAAACTTCTAAAATCATAAATCGTTAATCATTGTTCATTATTCCAATGCTATTTGCTTTATAGAAAGATACTAATCAGGCTTGTTTACGGAACCTGAATCTTGAAGATGGATAAGGATTTATCTATTTTTATGTAATAGTCGCTTACTGCAGCAGGAATAACCACGGATTGTCCTTTTTGAAAGGTCAGGTTTTTTGCCTGATTATCCCAGTGTATCGATCCGCAGCCTTCGACCGCCAATAGCAGTTCGATTTTACTCCCGGTGGTGAATTTTCGGGAACCGGAGCCGAAAATGATTTGACTGATGACGAATTCCGGTGTAAAGAATGGATATTGAATCTCGTTCCCGGTCATTTCCGGCTTAATGATCTGAGCGGAATTTGGTGAATAATCGAGAATTGTCATCAACGTCGGAATATCCTGATACTTGGGCGTCAGTCCGGCGCGAACAACATTATCGGAGTTCGCCATGCATTCGATGATATTGCCTTTGATATAGGCATGAGGCAATCCGGGATTGATAATAAGCGCTTCGCCTGCTTTAAGATGTACCAGCCTCAGGAAAAAGATCGAGAATAGTCCGACATCCAGGTTGCCATATTTACTCCGGGCTTTCAGGAAGAGGGATTCGCGGACGTTGTGTTTTGAATTTTTAGATTGGAGACGCATCGCCAGTGCGTCGACGTTTTTCTGATATAGTTCCGTTTTAGTCTGAGTCAAATGAATAAACGTTTGATATAACAGTCGGATCTTATCAACCTGCTGTTTTTGGGAAAGCCGGTTCCCGGGGAAAATATCCGACAGGGCTTCCGAACCAAAGAACTGTGCGATTTCCGGATATTTTTCAATAGTCTTTCGGATATTTGAATATGTGGCGAAACCCGCAAGAGCCGTTAGAAAATCCAGCGCGATGGCGATTTCCGACTTGTGATTGTCATCTGGATAGTGGACCGGATCGGCTTTGTGCAATAGTTCCGCCTGACGCTTTGTTGGATGGGCTTGGATCGACAGTGGTTCCGCTGCCGACAGCACTTTGAAAAGAAAGGGTAATTGCTTTGCGAAGCGGTTAGCAACTTTTTTCCCGAGGAAAATTTCAGGGAAACGGTGGATCAATTCGTCCAGCGCCATTAGCTTTCCGTCAATATCGATTTTGGTGGGCGCTGTAGGATGAGCTCCCATCCATAACTCAGCGTACGGTTTTCCCGGTTTCGGTGTGATTCCAAGGAATTGGGGAATGTAGGCGTACTGATTCTTTGATCCCCAGCTATAATGCTGAATAGGATTATGCAGTAAAAACGGTTTTGAAAGTATATCGATCATTTGTATTGTCCTTATCCTGGAAAAAATCAGAGTATTGCTATGCACGGGTATAAATAGTTAAGTAACACCTGATAAGATACGGATAAAAATGAATAAATTCCGCAAAGAACTGCTAAAAAGAGGAAAGGGGCTGTTTTATTAAACAACCCCGGAGGATTTATGGTGGGCGTGTGGGTCTTAGATATTGAGCAAATAACTGAGTTTTGCAAAGATTTTGTTACAAAGCAGAAGAACTTTTAAGATGCTTATCGTTGTAATTGTTTTCAAAAATTGCTCGGGTTTTTAATTAGTACATTTTGTAAGACTTTACAAATGAAGATAAAGTTGTCTTGATAAAAAAATTGTATTGGTGTTCACAGGCGGTAATTACATTGACGGCGGATGGCATATCCGCTTTGTATTGGAACAGAAAATGATCGCAGCCGGTTTTTTCTTTACCGGGGATTTTTACCGGAACGGCTGAGACAGTCTATTTTCTAAATTATTTTGCTTTGTTGGAAAATAGGAATCAGAGATGACAGCGATAATATTCGAAAGCGTAGCCGGTGTTATTCCAGTTATCGAATTTGCGGACAACGTGACATTCTTTAGTAAAATGCAGGCTGACGCCTTCCATGACATGTCCGGACATGTATAAATAACCTTTGCGCCTTAGTGTATTCTGATATACCCGCTTAAGCATTTTTGCGATGCCAATGTTCCGTTTATCCTTTTTGACGACATAAGCATAGGTGTAGATTGTGTTGCCCTTCCCCAGATTATCGTCATAGTGGGCCCAGGCTTCTTTGGCAAAATTTTCGATGGGCGAACCAACAATAAATCCTTCAATATCGTCTTTATAGCGAATGACAAAGGGCAGAGTCTTGGGATAGTTGAAATATTTTTTAATGGAACTGCGGTTAAAGCGGGCATTACTACCGAAATTATCCACGAGGGTTTCCGAAATTATCACAATTTTTCCATATTCAGCTTCACCCAGGTGTTCTACGAGTTCGATCGAAATTCCATCAGGCGTCGAAGCCAGTACTCTGCTCTGGGTTTCGGATAGGCTTACTTCGAAAAGGTTACGTGTGTTTTTATCCATTACAGATGGTAATATAGGGATATTTTGACCTTTTCAGGAAGTGGTTTTTTATTATCTGGTAAAAATTCATCAGATACCCAGCCATTCCGGCAGTGAGTAAAACGAGTTTCTATTCGTGATATGATAGATCTGAAGTCCCAATTTTCGAGCGGGAAGGATATCGGAAACTTCCGAATCGCCAATCATAAGTGTCCTTTCCGGTTCGGCATTATGCTTATTCAGGATGTGCTTAAATCCTTTTATACCGGGTTTTATGTACTCCAATTTTTCTCTTAGTGGCAGGTCCAGTTTTCCTGCATCTGTAAACGAAAAGCGTTTTTCTTGGGGGAAAAGCGTGTCCAGACCGAGCCGCTTCAGAATTCTCCGGCTGACTTTTGCGTTATTTGTAGTGTATAAAAACAGGGGATATTCGGCATGAATTCGCTGAACAACCCGGACGCATTTCGGATCGGGCTGAATATAATCATCGATATTTAGAACCTGATCGACCTCATTTTCAAATTCATCGAAACTGACGTCATAATAGTATAACAGGGTCAGGGTGCTTGTGGGTTTACCATTGATTACCGAGCGTAATTCTTCCTTCCTGTTCATAAATTCTTTCTCAACTTCAGCAAGATCGCGACCTGTTTTCCTTGCCAGCAATTGAATCGCTGCTCTTGGATAACCCATATCCATGTCTTTATTAGCAGGATACAGGGTTCCATCTAAGTCAAATATTATCAGATCAAGATTGCGCTTCATAATATTTCTGTCTTTGCTCTGCGATTATTGACAACGATGCTAAGTTATGAGATTACAGACTGGATAACAATTATAAATTACAGGTAAATGTAAAACCTCAGTTGTGGGTTGAACGTTATCATTCGGTAGTGGTATGTTGGAGAATTGGGGTATGGGAGTATTGGAGTATTGGAGGATTGGAGGATTGGGGTATTGATCTGGCGGGTTTCTATTAACTTGGTCAAACAAGAATCAAATCTTATTAATCCATGACTACTCCG
>JAHIOG010000601.1 GCA_018895675.1 bacterium | reverse complement strand
GGATGCGGAAAAGGTTCGATAGAATCCCTGTGCCGCTTCATCCGTTGTCTGCCACTCCTGGAAAAGACTGCTGAAACCTCTGGAAAAAATGAGAGTGTTTGTCTCACTGTCGTAAACTTCTACAAGGTGATTACCGAAATTGAGCGTATCGACAAGGTTGTTCATACTTCCCGCCCAATGAGGTTCTTCAATTATTTTGTCGAGAGAAATCCGGCATTCATTTTTAATACCTGTAAAAAAGTAATCGATGCGCATGGTTTTGTTGATGAAATAATCATCGAAATCGGGACCGGTTTTACCAAGGAGAGCACAGGGAATCAGGATTGATAACAAAAGAAACCGTTTCATTTAACCTCCGTATAACATCGTCACAAACTTATGAATGAGGAAAATGATTATCAAGAATGTTAATGTGAATAATTATCTATTGTCAGCAAATCCTTGTATAGAGCAATTCATATATTTAAATTCAGCAAACGCAGAAGAGTTATGATTTCATTTATAAATGCCAACTGTACTTTCCGAAAAAATGCCGGTGTAAAAAACCTGAACTTCTCTATCGAAGATGGTGAATTTGTATTTCTTACCGGTCCTTCCGGCGCTGGCAAGTCGACAATATTGCGTTTAATTTATATGGACCTGTTTCCGGAAAAAGGGAAGGTGCTGATCCGTGATTTTGACAGTACCCGCATCCGGGACAGGGAAATTCCATTCTTGCGTAGGAAAGTCGGGATGATATTTCAGGACTATCAGCTGTTAAAAGATCGAAATGTTTATCAGAATGTTGCTCTGGCATTATATGCATCGCATTATAAAACCAGGGAAATCAAAAGTAGAGTCTATAACATTCTGAATCAGGTCGGGTTAGGGCACCGGGTACATCACCGTCCGACGGAATTGTCGGGTGGTGAACAACAGCGGGTTACAATTGCCAGGGCACTGGTTAAGGAACCTATTGTTCTGTTGGCGGATGAACCGACCGGCAACCTCGATCCGCGGGTTAGTATTGAGCTGATCAATCTTCTGAATAAAATTAATAAAAAAGGAACGGCAGTCATTGTCGCGACCCATAACTACAGCCTGATTCAGCGGGTTCCGGGCGCCCGGTTGATCCAGATTAATGAAGGGGAGATTATAAGTATCACATGACCATACTGTGGTTTTTATTTAAAGAAGGATTCAAAGGTCTCATCCGATCCAAATATTCGGGAGCCTTCTCGATAATTATTATTGCCATTTCGATAATGCTGGTGGGTTTCGGATATGTCATTGCCCGGGATACATTGTTTATGGTGGAAAATATCCGGGCGCAATTCGATGTGGATATTTTTATTAAGCAAACCGCCAGCCGCGATGATATCGCCGCATTCGATGCGAAACTGAAGAAAATGAACGAGATCGATCATTTAATATATATCTCTCCTGAAGAAGCAGCCAAGAAATTTAAGAACGAATTTGGCGAGGATATATTTGATATTCTGGATTATAATCCTTTGCCGCCGTCATTTACAATTAGTTTCAAGCCGATTTATCGCAACCTGATCAGCGTTGAGGCGATTGCAAATATCTTACAAAGTGATCCGGTCGTTGACGAGCTTAAGTACCGGAAGAATTTCCTGATCATTCTTGAAAAATATCAGCGCATTATTCTATTCACCGTTCTGGGAATCTTTGCCGTTTTAACGTTGATCTCAATAATATTAACCTCTAATTCAATCAAAATGACTATTTTTGCCCGACAGGATATTATCTCCACGATGAAATTAATTGGCGCAACTAATCGTTTTATCAAAATACCGTTTGTTATCGAAGGAACACTTGAAGGGGGTTTGGGATCACTGGTAGCGGCGTTGATTATTTATGGAATGTTTTATCTTCAAAATACCTATTTTCAATCCTTCCTCGACTATACTGTGGTCGTTAGCTACCGCTATTATGTTGCCTTGCTGATCCTCGGCACATTTTTAGGTTGGATTGGCAGCCGGCGGGCGATCAGGAAATTTCTTCATTAACCCGGTAACATTTAAATCCAAAACTTTTCGGGAAGCAGTATTTCTTAATACGGATGGTAAATAAAGGTCAAGTGTCAAAATGTCCGGTACTTCATACCTCCAAAACAAACCCGGTTTTCCCGATTTAAAAGAACCGTGTCATATTGTGACCCAATTGAAAAATGGTACTATAATTGCACACATTGCGGAGAATCGCCAGAGTGACACTGGCGATATTGTATCGGGCAAACCGAAAGAGTGATTGAAAGATTTTAGTATCATAAGAAAGATTACAGAAATAAACGATAATAAGAGGAGCTCAGAATAAATTGGTAAAAAATATCCCAAAGGAAGACTTGAAAAAACCGACCGTCTCAATATCGAAAAAAGTGAAGCAGTCGAATCATTCGAAAGAATTAAAAAAACTTAAAGAGAAGTTGAAAGAAAGCGAACAACTGTTATTCGAGTATAATGAAAAATATCTGCGAATGGCCGCTGATTTTGATAATTACCGAAAACGTACTCAGAAGGAAATGGGTGAGATTATTAAATATGCCGGTGAAAGAGTACTCAGGAATATTCTTCCGGTTTTGGATGATTTAGAACGGGCATTGATGAACCATGAAGGCGATGAAGATTCGGAACAGACTCTACAACAGGGACTGGAGATGATTTACAAAAAATTCACCAGGACAATGAATGATATGGATGTAAAACCCATCGAGTCTCTTAATCAACCCTTTGATCCGGATCTGCACCACGCAGTCATGGCGAAAGAAGTTGAAGGTGTTGAGTCAGAGATGGTTATAGAAGAATTTGAAAGAGGCTATTTGTTTAAAGATCATGTTTTACGGCATACAAAAGTAGTGGTAAGTAAATAGTTATGGCGCGAGATTATTATGAAATTCTGGGAGTTTCCCGGAATGCATCGGATGAAGAGTTAAAAAAAGCCTATCGCAAGATCGCGATGAAATATCATCCCGATAAAAATCCTGGTAATAAACAGGCCGAGGAAAAATTCAAAGAAACCGCCGAGGCATATTCAGTTCTGACTGATTCCGAAAAACGTCGAACATATGATCAATTTGGTCATGATGGTTTGAAAAGTAGAGGTTTCAGTAACGCCGCTGGTTTTGGTGGTGGCTCTGGTTTTGACCCGTTTGATATTTTCCGGGAAGTGTTTGGCGGCGGTTTTAGTGGCTTTGAGGATTTTTTTAGTGGTGGCTCTGGCAGTAGAACACGAAGTGGCTCTAGCTCCGGAAGTGATTTGAAAATTAAACTGGCATTGACACTTGAAGAGATAAATACCGGTGTTACTAAAAAAGTAAAAATCAAACGAATGAATGTTTGTACTGACTGTAATGGCAACGGAGCAAAACCCGGCACTTCACGCATAACGTGTCCCGTTTGTTACGGTTCCGGTGAGATCCGTGAAATGACACGCTCTCTCTTTGGACAGATGGTCAATGTTCGACCCTGCTCAAATTGCCAGGGAGAGGGATCGATCGCGGAACAACGGTGCTCCGGCTGTGGTGGCGATGGAAAAGTTAGGGGTATAAAAGAAATTTCCGTTCAGGTTCCACCAGGCGTTAGCGCCGGTAACTACCTGACTATGAGAGATGAAGGCAATGCCGGAATTCGCAAGAGCCCACGCGGCAACTTGATAGTAATTTTTGATGAAAAACCTCATGATATATTTATTCGAAATGAAGATGATGTTTTCGTCAACCTGCATATTACGATTGCTGAAGCGGTTTTAGGAACAGATCTGGAAATTCCGACTCTAAATGGTCGGGTACGATTAGTGATTCCCCCGGGTACACAGTCAGGTAAAATGCTCCGACTAAGACAAAAAGGAATCCACCATTTACATCATTCCGGAAAAGGGGATCAAATTGTTCGCATAAAGGTGGATATTCCTGTTAATTCAAGCAGTCAGGAAAAGAAACTATACCGGGATTTGATAGATATTGAGCGAAAACGGGATGGAAAAATTTCCCGATTTAGCAAAATAGAATAAAGTAAATAAATACCCTAACCTGGACAAGCCCCCAAAGGGGCAGGCAGAACCAAAAAATGACAACAATATTTTATAAACGCAGAGGCGCAGAGGACGCTGAGAATTATTAAATGTATAACAAACATGTATCCAAACCGAAACTGCTGACACATTTAAGACAAACACTTTTTGGAAAAAGTTTTCTGATAAACCCCGTGTAATAGTTCGTTTATTCACCTTTATATTAATTGATATATCATCAATAGTAATTTCTATAATCCTTTTTATTTGGGCTCTTATAGAGAGGTCAAAAAGGATGCCTCTTTGGTGGACTTTGAAAGGGCTTGAGCAGGGAGCAATGTCAAATGTTGCATTATATGACGAATTTAAGAGTAAGTATATATCTGATGATAGAGAAGAAATTCCAATAAAAGAATTTTTAGCTCAAATTAAAAATTCCTTAGGTCATTGGAATAGTCTTAGGGAATTGATTAAGGGCATTCGTTACTCTGTTGATAGTAAAATTGCTGTAAAGGAAGAAAAATTAAAAAAATTCTAACAAATAAGGATTGATACGACAATACCGATAAAACTATACGAAAGTCGGTATCAATCCAGGGTTCAAGAAGCCCGGATTTCAGCGACTAAATTATTCATTCAAAATCTCAATTCAGACAAATAATCCGAATATCATTTTCGCAGAATCATGAATCAGGATGTAAATATCCATGCCGCCCCGCAAATACTTTCAGGCAGGGGAAAATGGCCCGTTGCGGTAAATCGGTCGTCTGTCGCGTAAAAAAATGGCCCGTCGCGGTAAATTGGTCATCTGGCGCATAAAAAAATGGCTCGTCGCGGTAATTCAGTCGTCTGTCGCATATAAAAATGGTATAATGGCACGTCGGAATGACGCAAGGGCATATCGGAACGGCTGAACGACACGTCGGAATGACGCAAGGGCATATCGGAACGGCTAAACGACACATCGGAATGACGCAAGGGCATGTCGGAACGGCTGAACGACACGTAGGAATGACATAAGGGCATGCAGGAATGGCTGAATGAGATTAATGAGTAATAGAGTTGAGATTAAGTATGAGATGATGAAGCAATTTTATTAAAGTAACTATTAAAACTTATCAATCTTAATCAAAAGAAGGAGGAAAGAATAGCAAATTTAACTCAAAAGAAGGAAATCGGCGAAGCGATTCTTGACCATTTGCGGATATTTTTGTTGTGTCATAGACATCTCTTCGAGATAGAGGAAATATTGACGTAGTTCTTCTTCCGTAATTTGATCCGGTGATTTGTGATAATGCTCTGCTAATTGCCTGACTGCTCTGACATAGGCGTCGATGGTTCTCTGACTGTAACCGTGCAACTGCATGTCTTCCCTGCCCGGCAGCTGCCGGGCTTAGTTCAACCTTGCTCTTGCAGCCGACAGCTGAACGCTGCGGCTGAAGAGTCCGTTATGGCATATAAAAAGAAATTATTGTGGAACAATTAAAAAGATATTGCATATTGATATATGACGTATTAATATTAGGATGTGTGACGTATAAGGAGATGATATGCAAACTAAATTGACTTTAAGAATGGAAGACGAACTGATACGACTGGCTAAATCTGTTTCCGAGAAAAAAGGTAAATCGCTCTCTAAAATGGTTGCAGATTACTTTAGGGTACTTACTAAAAAAGAACTTTTTGATAATATAGAATTACCACCCAATGTAAAATCTTTATATGGCGCACTCGCCGATTCTAATATCGATGAAAAAGATTATAAAAAATACTTAGAAGGTAAGTATTTATGAAAATCTTATTTGATACGAACGTAATATTAGACGTACTGCTTCTTCGTAAACCATATCATAATGTTGCTACATTTCTAATATCCGAAGTCGAAAAAGGAAATATTGAAGGATATATTTGTCCGACAACCTTAACCACTATTGGTTATTTAGTAACAAAAGTCAAAGGATCAGATAAAGCGAAGAAGCTGATTAAAAACCTGCTAAATATTTTTGCACTGACCGAATTAAATAAGTCAATATTTGAATCTGCATGCAGTCATAACATCTCCGATTTTGAAGATGCGGTATTACACGAGTCTGCAAATCTAAGTCATATAGATGGAATTGCAACAAGAAATACTAAAGATTTTAAGTATGCTTCTCTAAACATCTATGCTCCGGAAGAACTTGCTGGAATTATAAAGTCACCTTAATTGGAAAAGCCATAACAAATAAGGATTGATACGACAATACCGATAAAAATATAAGAAAGTCGTAATCAATCCAGGGTTCAAGAAGCCCGGATTTCAGCGACAATACATTATATATAGGGTAAACCCCGTTATTCCGAAGGAACTCCTTTGGAGGATGTTCACTATCTAACAGGGTAAAGGTTCGAAGGGATTAGTTTTTTTTAAGATAGGCAATATGGTGATCAAAGGACAAAGTTGAAAATAATTGGGGAAAGATTCAACTTCTACGACCATATTATTCATTCAAAAACTCAACTCAGACAACGAATCTGAATATCATTTTCACATAATCACAAATCCAGATGTAAATATCAATACCGCCCCGAAAATACTATCTGCATCGAGCGAACTCCTTGAGCTGTTCGACGAATTTGAGATTCGAGGATTTCAAAAGCATTTATGAATTACGAAAAGGAAAGCGAGTTTCCATTCGCCGTAGGTGATGCATTGACCTAGCGTCTAAAAAGTCAGGTATACACCACCAAATTTCTACTTGACATTATAATATCAAAGTAGTATCATTAATCGTGCCAAGAAAAATAAGAGAACTGGTCAAAGAATTAAAAAAAGCGGGTTTTGTTAATAGGGGTGGAAAAGGTAGTCATAGAAATTTTAAACACCATAAAGGTATAGTATTAACAATATCAGGAAGATTTGGAGACGATGCAAAACCATATCAGGAGAAATTAGTTACGCAAAAGATTGAGGAATCACAAAAATGAGAGAAAGAGATAAATATTTAAAAATAGTAGAGTGGTCTGAGGAAGATCAATGTTATGTGGGTTCAGTACCAGGATGGATTGGTAGATGTTGTCATGGAAATGATGAAACCAAAGTGTACAAAGAACTTTGCCAGATTGTAGATGAATGGATTGAGATATATAAAAAGGATGGTATTAAACTTCCACAAACAACAGTTGAGAGAGTTTATTCCGGAAAGTTTGTATTAAGGACAGGAAAAGAATTACATGAAGTATTAGCAATAAAAGCTCTAAATGCAGGAGATAGTTTAAATACCTATTGTGTTAAGAAACTAAGGAAAACTATATTGGGATAACCCAAAAACGGAACCGACCTGCTATTTATGATTTATGATAGAAAACTTGTGCAAGATTGATAATTCTTTTCATCGGAGAAAAACTAAAGCGCTAACAAATAAGGATTGATACGACAATACCGATAAAAATATATGAAAGTCGGTATCAATCCAGGGTTCAAGAAGCCCGTACATAATTATATAGGGTAAACCCCGTTATTCCGAAGGAACTCTCCAACGGAGTCCTTCGTGACCTTTGGAGGATGTTCACTATCTAAGCTGGATCATTCACCCTGTTGGATATCTCTTATGTCAATTGTATCATATTTTAAAAAATATTTATCCAACGGGGTGAACCAGCAAAAATGAAAAAAGTGATAAAGTGTTCCGAATCCCTGGGAAAAAGAGAAAATAGATAACTACAGATATATTGAATTAAAAAAGGCAGTCCGGAAATCCGAGCTGCCTTTTTTAATTATAATTTGGTATATATCAATACATGTTTTCCCGGTTGTCGATGATGGATGCCGCTTCCTTCATCTCGGCGACCCAGGCGCTGTAGTAATTGGTTTTTGCCCGTTTACGCAGACGATCACGAATAAGCTCCTTTTCCACGCGATAATCATCTTCATTAATATCTTCAACAGCGATCAGCTTGATTATTACATACTGATTACCGACTTTCGCCGGCTGTGAAATCTGTTCATTATCGAGAGCGAGAATGGTGCCGATTATTGCATCGGAGCGACTCAAACCCTTTAACGGACGATTAAGCGTCACTTTATTGTGGAGTTCGTACTTAATCTCCGGATTTGATTGCACCGCAAATTCAAGAGATATTTTACTGTCGAGTTGTTCACGAACCTTGGATGCGATTTCTCCTAAATGTTCAGAACGTTTTTCAACAAGAATCGTTGAACGGATGGCATCTGATACGTCCCCAAGAGGCTTATAGTGTTCGGGATTGACCTTTGTCAGTTTAAATAAGGCATAGCCATTATTTGCACCCAATAATTCCGATAAGGTTCCAATGGGTTTATCGGCAAAAGCAAAGCGCACTGCTCGCGTAAAGGTTCCTAAGTCAGTAATATACCGACTGTTTTTATTTAGAGCGTTTGTTGATTTTATTTCCATTTTATGACTGTCTGCGGCTGCTTCAAAACCAAAATCGCTTGCATCGAATGCGAACTGATTGGCTTTCGATCGAAGCTTATCATGAGTTTCAGGACCCGGATTAATTCCCAAGAGGATATGCCTGGCTTTGACCTGTTCCTGCCCATTTTGCGTGCGTTTATCTTCAACTTTAATAATATGATACCCAAAACTTGTCAAAACAGGATCTGAAACTTCTCCTTTTCTCAGGGAAAATGCGGCTTCCGAAAAAGGTTTTACCATTTGATTGCGGTCAAACCAGCCCAGATCACCGCCGCTATTTTTTCCACTTGGATCTTCGGTGTATTCGATTGCGACAGTCTCGAAAGATTCACCAGCCTCGATCCGGTTTTTCAAATCAACTGCGAGTACATATTGTGTCAGAGAATCTGCCGGAGAAGGTTTCAGATCGAAAAAGACATAATCCATTTCCCGGGTTTCTTCAATGAAATAATCCTCTTTATGGTTTTCGTAATAGGATTTAATTTCCGATTCAGATACATAAAAGGAATCTGCACTAACCATAGGATAGGGGAAGAAAAGGGTTTCAAGAGTAAACGGGACTTTTGTTTTAGTGTATTCATTGAGTACTTCGCCATCGGTAATTACCGCAAGGTTTTCAACCAAATTACGAATCTTCTGGAATGGAAGTAAACCACGAAGATATTGTTCGACGCCAATCCATTCGTTACCCTGCGGATTAGTTAAAGCCTGAACATACTTTTGTTGGTCAAACTGACCATCTGTAAGGAATACTTCCTGGTTGGTTAAAAAGTCCGGCGGATATTGCATCAGGTATTCGTAAATTTCCCAATCGTCTGCTTCCAGGCTCAACCGTTTGACCTCTTCGGCAATGAGGGTCTCATTAATAAACGATTCCCAGATTTGGTCAGATATACGCTGAATCACATCTTCGGTAATTTCCTGACCGCTTTCACGGATCCGATCAAGTTCATTCTGTATTAGGCGGGAATATTGCATACCGTCAAATTCCTTACCGTTTACAACACCGGCTTTTCCCTGTAATTTTTTCTCTTTTGAAAAAATATCCATAATATTCGCGCCGCCAACCAAACCACCGATGGTCATACTCAAGACAAATAGGATCAAGAGCGCCCATAAAATGACGTGCGTATTGTCTCTCATTCGTTTCATTACTGCCATAACTGTATTCAACCTCCTAATTTGTAAATATTCCGCCTTTTAGCGGACGCTAAATATAACTATATTTCGATGTTCAGGCAATCGCAAAAGTGATGAAAAAGTTTATATTGATTAAGAGTATGCTTCATTTTAACTTTTTTCGATGTTCATAATGAAAGAATAAAAAGGGAAATGAATAAATTGTTACAACCACTTTTTTCAATTTGTATCAATACCCGTCAATGATATATTATATGGACTTGATTGTTGTATCTAAACACATGGAGAAATAAATGAGCGATTTGAATTATGATTTGATTGTCATCGGCGCCGGTCCCGGTGGATATGTTGCGGCTATCCGGGCAAATCAATTAGGATTAAAAACAGCAGTAATCGAGAAGGAAGCGCCCGGAGGTGTTTGCCTGAATTGGGGTTGTATTCCATCCAAATCCCTGATAAGCCAGGCTAAAAAATATTCCTATATCGGTGATTTAAGAAAAATGGGAATCAAGTTTGATCTTTCCGAATTTAATTACGCCAACGTGTATAAAAAATCCCGGATCGTAGCCATGAAACTTTCTAAGGGCGTCGAATTTCTATTGAAAAAAAATGAAATTGAGCTGATCAAAGGAACCGCAAAAATAACAGGCCCAAACATGGTTACAGTAGATAATGATAAAATGTATTCGGCAAAATTCATTCTTGTCGCCACCGGTTCTCGTCCCAAAGTCATTAAAGGTTTTGAATTCGATGAAAAAGATATTTTGTCGTCAACCGGTGCGTTGAGCCTTGAACAGTTACCGAAGAGTATATTAATACTCGGCGCCGGTGCGATCGGAGTGGAATTCGCTTTTATTTTAAATACTTTTGGAGTTGAAGTTCATCTGGTTGAGATGATGGACCAGATCCTGCCTCTGGAAGATACAGAAACAGCGGAAGTTGTGGCGAAATCATTCAAGCGGAAAAAAATCAGGATGTACACTTCGACATTAGCAGAGCGGTACGATAAGAGTGATAACGGCTATACCGTTTTCCTGAAACAGGGTAAATCCGAAAGCAACATAGCGGTTGAGAAAATCCTGGTAGCGGTTGGTCGTACTCCGAACTCCGAAAATTTAGGATTGGAAAAACTTGGAATTGAGAACGAAAAAGGATTTATTCGGGTCGGCGATTACTATCAGACCGGTATTCCGTCGGTCTATGCCATTGGCGATGTGATCAATACACCGCTTCTGGCGCATGTTGCTTCCAAAGAGGGTGAAATCGCCGTTGAATATATGGCTGGGCATCAACCGGAACCCAAAGTTGATCCGATGCTGATTCCGGGCGCTACCTATTGCGAGCCTCAGGTTGCAAGTTTTGGCTTAACCGAGCAAAAGGCTATCGAACAGGGAATATCTTTTGGGAAATATGTATTTCCTTATCGAGGTGTGGGTAAATCAGTCGCCGTGGAAGAATCTGATGGAATAGTTAAAATACTCTACAAGACTGATACAAAAGAAATACTCGGCGCCCATATTGCCGGCAAAGATGCTACTGAACTGATCCATGAAATTTTACTGGCGAAGAAAGCGAAATTGCTGCCTGAAGATATTGCAACAATGATTCATGCTCATCCGACCCTGGCGGAAGCCGTCATGGAAGCTGCCCGCGGAGTTGAGGGTTGGGCGATTCATGTTTAATGGTGATTCTCTTTGTGAGTTGTTTTATACAACGTTACATCTGAAATCATTAATTGAGTGTTTCATTTCTGAGTAGTATATTGGGAAGTCATGAAAAATGGAGAATATAAATGAGAGTATTGGTAACCGGCGGAGCAGGATACATAGGCAGCCATACCTGTCTTGAATTATTGAGAACCGGCTTTAATGTTGTTGTTGTTGATAATTTATCAAACAGCAGTGAGGAATCGCTGAGACGGGTTCAGAAAATTACGGGGAAAACGCTTGAATTTCATAAAGTCGATCTATTGAATAAGAGAGCTCTGGCGACCGTTTTCTCTCAATATCGGTTTGATGCGGTTATCCATTTTGCCGGTCTGAAAGCTGTCGGAGAGTCGGTCGATATCCCGCTTAAATATTATCATAACAATATCAGCGGGACCATAACACTCTGTGAAGTGATGGCGAAATACAATGTGAAAAATATCGTTTTCAGTTCCTCGGCAACAGTTTATGGTGAACCTCATACAGTACCGATTACCGAAGATTTTCCCACGATGGCAACGAATCCCTACGGGCGAACCAAATTGTTTATTGAAGAGATATTAAAGGACCTTCACGTGTCCGACAACTATTGGAATGTCGTGCTTTTACGCTATTTTAATCCGGTTGGAGCACATCATAGCGGACGCATTGGTGAAGATCCCAAAGGAATTCCCAATAACCTGATGCCTTTCATCAGCCAGGTTGCTGTCGGTAAAATGAAAGAATTATCGGTATTCGGGAATGACTATCCAACGAACGATGGAACCGGCGTCAGGGATTACATCCATGTGGTGGATCTTGCTCTTGGACATGTCAGGGCACTGCAAAAATTGATTGGACAGAGCGGGGTGCATATTTATAACCTGGGAACCGGGCGAGGCTATAGTGTGCTCGAAATGATTTCAGAATTTGAGAAAGCCAGCGGGCGAAAAATTCCGTATCGTATCATTGATCGCCGCCCCGGCGACATCGCCGAGTGTTATGCCGATCCGTCAAAAGCAGAGAAAGACCTGGGTTGGAGAACCGAAAGAGGAATTGAAGATATGTGCGTTGATACCTGGCGATGGCAGAAACAGAATCCAAAGGGTTTTGAATAATCGCTAAAAAAGATATCTTTGCGAAAGTGTTTTCTATAGAACTTACAAGATTGGTCGAAGGTTTTTGCGATATATTAAATGATGTTTTCGCAAAGTTCATTTTTTATAGTTGCAGATGTTTAAAAACGTGAATTGCCATTTATATGGTTATTGTGTTTCAATATGTCCAAAAGGAGCAATTTCATTAGTTGAGTAACTTTTACCTAAATTGAGCGATTCTGAACACGACAACGTCGATTCTTTCAATGACTTACTTCTACCTATTTGGTTTACCGCATTTATTTCATACTCTCTTCACAAACAAGAGTGTTTGTGTTACATAAATCGCTCAATTTAGATTTTATTGTTAAAAGAGATTAATTTCAGGATTAAAATGCGGTGAATAGTATGATAATTAAAAACGGTAACATAGTAACTGCTGAGAAAATATTTAAGAGCGATATTGAAATTTGTGATGGAAAAATCTTCCGCATTGGTCCGGAACTTGATATAAAAGATGTCCGGGTAATTGATGCGGATGGGAGCTTAATTCTGCCCGGCATTATTGATAGTCATGTTCATTTTGAAGAGATTTTCCCTGGCGGTTTAAAGAATGCCGATGATTTTGAGAGTGGCACTAAGGCTGCTGCCGCCGGTGGCGTGACAACCGTTATTGATTTCACTTCTCCTCAGGCACGAGGTGAATCGTTGGTTAAAGCCTTTCAGCGACGGCGGCGACAGGCTGATCCTAAAGTTTTTGTGGATTATTCGTTGCACTGTTGTTTTCCCGGTAGAGTGACGTCAGAACTTTTATCTGAAATGGAGAAAATAAAAGATATTGGCGCGCCGAGTTTTAAGATATTTACTGCAGGAGAAAATTTAGGACTTAACAGGGGTGAAGTATTTGCAGTTATGCAGCAAGCCGCAAAATTGGGTGTTATGGTTGATGTGCATGCCGAAGAGGGAGATGTAATTAATTTTCTGGAAAAGCGTCTGCTGAAAGCGGATAAAAAATCTTTATCATTCTTTCCGCAAAGCCGTCCGAATTTTGTTGAAGAAACTGTGGTGCATGATTTAATCAGGTTTAATGCATACTTAAAAGGAAAACTTTATTTTGTTCATCTTTCTACCGGCGAATCCGTAGAAACATTGAATCTGGCTCAAGATTTAAAGGGTGAAGTTTTTGGTGAAACCTGTCCGCAGTATTTACTGTTAACCGACAGTTGTTACGAGTTTGATAATGGTGAACAATATGCCATTGTGCCCCCTCTTCGCCATGCTGAAGATCAAAAGCGATTATGGCAGGCTATTAAAGAGGGAGTTATTCAGGTTGTCGGCACGGATCATTGCCCGTTTATGTCCCAATATAAGCAAGGTAAGTCTGATTTTACTCAAGTGCCAAAAGGCATGGGAAGCGTTGAATTGCTGCTGCCGTTGATGTTTTCGGAAGGTGTCGTAAAGAAACGTATTTCTGTAAACCAGTTGGTCCGGGTTCTTTCAACTAATCCCGCTAAAATTTTCGGTATGTTTCCTCGAAAAGGAGCAATTGCATTGAACAGTGACGCCGATTTTGTAATTTTTAATCCTGGAGAAAAATGGCAGGTGTCCACGGACAAATTTGTAAGTCGCGCTGATTTTTCGCCATATGATTTATTTGAACTGACCGGAAAAGTGGAAATGACAATTTCTCGTGGAGAAGTTGTCTATCGGGATGGAAAAATATTGGGGAAAGCAGGAAGGGGACAATTTATTTTCAGGAGCTTGTGATGTACGGCAAGGGGAAAAATGAACCTGGCGCGCGCTATTATAGATGGTGTTGTAGATTCTGATGAAGACATTGCTAAACGTATATTTGCCTGCACTGAATGCGGCGCCTGCCCAACCTGTCAGACAAATCTGTTAGACGCTGCGCGAAAGAGTGGCATTCAACTTAGAATATTGGATGTTACGGAATTGCTTAGTCAGGTTTTATGAAAACAGACTTATACTGAAAAGTTTAGAAAAGACAGAGAGTAGTAAGGTCGTTAACGGTATCTATAAAATCTCATACTAAAGTAGCCTTGTCGCATTAGTTTCCGGAAAACCTAATGCTCGTATCTTTTTAACTGTTTTCCGGGCATTGTATGGAATAAAGCGTACAGTCACTATCATTGACTCCGTATCATAGATGATATATTTTGCCTGCTTGTTGCTATCCCGTGGTTGTCCAACGCTTCCGGCATTGATGATATAACGTTTCGCCGGATCCAGTGCCGTATCTCCTTCATGTATAGGAGAAAAAGTGACCCAATCGCCATCGTATGTATACAATCCCAGTGTATGTGTATGTCCAACGAAGGCAATCTTTTCAGGAAATGATTCAAAAATATAACTGAGAATCGGAGTTGGGAATTGGGAAATATATTCCAATGCAGAATCCGGCGGGATCCCGTGCACAAAGCGGATGTTTTCAATAATTAAAAACAGTGGAAGCGTTTTTATATAATCTATAACAAGGTCCGAAAGCAGCGATTTGGTGATTTGCATGGAATCATAGGCGATCTTTGAAAAAGAACGCAGAATATGTTCGCTAATCAAAGCATACTCATGATTTCCAAGAATCGAAGGAATGAAATGATGAATTAATTCATGAGTAACTTCATTTGGATTGGGACCGTAATCGATAAAATCGCCCAATGATATTATACGGTCTGGTTGTTGGACGTCTATATCGCGCAGGACCTCCTGAAATGCTTCAAGATTTCCATGAATATCTGATATAACCGCTAATTTCATCTATCAATTCTGTATATACTAAATTTCATTATCATAGGTTTCATTGAGGTAAAAGAAATGTCCTATAATTAAAGTTTGTTATAATTATAGTATGTAACCACCCCTTAATCCCCTCCTTGACAAGGAGGGGAAAGAGGGGAGGTTAAAGTATTTACATAATCAAAGAACATCGTTACATAGGACAAAACTTTTGTAAATTACTATAGTTTTATCGAAATAAATCCATCATCGGATCCCAGGGCGGCAGCACAACTGGTTTTGTTTTCAATAATTCCAATACCTCTTTTGGCAGTCGGGATTTTTGGATGATGATTGTGAAAACATATTCATCAAACCAGGAATCATACATCGTCCAGCGACCATCGTTTCCAGGATCGGTCCCCCATGAATTTTCAACCAGCCACTTTACCGGTTTGCCGTCTTTTAGATCGACTCCGGTGAAAACCATTCCATGATTCGGCGTGGAGGCACGGGTTGTTAAGCGGTCTTTTTTGGATATTTTAGTATCGATATTGAACAGTGTCTCATAATCGTAAAGATCGACCGCCATAATTCCGCGATCTTTTTCCATTTGATGTCCGACATCGGCGGCGAACCAAACGGGAACGCTGTCGAGAACTGAAGCGCGGGTAAATTCTTTGAGTTTTGATATATCCAGGTTAATAAAATTCATATTGGACTTGTCAATTATGTTACGGCAGTATTTGATTTCATAGCGAGTATTATAGGGATGCATGGCGTGATCCATAATTGTCACATATTCTCTGAGGTCAAATCCGACGACTTCTTTATAAAAATTTTGTGGAGTATATTCCTTTTCACAAATATTATTATCTTTATCGATATATTTCCAGGTGAATTCTTGCGGCGGAAGTCCAAGATGGTAAACTAGCAAGCGGTAAATGTCGGAGAGCATCTCATCTTTTCGTTTTCTCTGTATGCTTATTTTCGAAGAATTTTGAGCCATTTGCCGGAGTTCAAGAGCATTAGCGCGCATCAGGTTGTTTAAGACATAGTTTAAATTTGACGACTTTTCACTATTGACGGTTTCTACCATCACACCTTTTGGGACCGCACCGTATTTGTCGATCAATGCTGTAAAATAATTCCACCAACCACCGTCGGCAACCGGGGATTTTAGTAATATTTGCATTTCACGATCGTTCAAATCTTTGTCCGTATTTTCGATCATATTTTCCAGAAAAAAATTGACTTTTTCCAGTTTATCCCAGAAAAACAAATAGTTCTGGGAAAATTCAAAAGATGTAAGATTGTATTTTTTAATTACATAAGGACGCATAATATTCAATCCGGCAAACATCCAGCAGCGACCGGAACTTTTTTGATCGGTTATGCCCTCTGTTTTGATCTTATGCGAAAAAACATCGTTATATGAATTGTAAATTTGACGGTTGAGTGTCAGTTGCTTCATGTCGGTGTTTGTGACAGCGTTCATCAGAGCTCTATCAGTTCCATCGAGATCGAGCTTGTGTCGAAACTGCTCAATCGTACGCTGGGAAAGCTCGCCGTTCGATTTTGCAAAACCTGCCGTGCTAAAAATTAAAATAAGGCAGATCAATATGTTACGCATAGAATTTTTCATCTTAGCTCCTGGTTATATGATTTTAGCTATCATTGTTAAGAAATATTGTCAAGTGATGGATGATTGAAATAATAACGATGTAAATTATTAATGGTTTGGACTTTTTTGCAGGAAATTGATTCCAGAAAAATGAATAGTGGTCTGATAATTTTTAATCTTTTCATCATCTTAAATCGTTTCTAATTTACAAAAAATATCCAATTTGGACATCGTTTATTAACAGGATGAAAGATTATTTGAAATGAATTTTATTTTGTTTTGAAAAATTGAGTGAGAATCCAGGGCATTCGTTTTCCCCAATCACTTTCGAAGTGACGGGCATTTTTATCCTTAAACCATAAATATTCAATATTTTGCCGGTAACCTTTCTGTTTTAGCGCTATTAACATTTCATCGATTCCCGGTTGCAACTGTGTCTCCAACTCAATACCGCCGTTATCGATATAAATTTGGATGTTCTTTTTAGGTCCTTTATAATTTTGAACGGTTGTTACGTAATCTAATTCTCCGATTTTAAAAGCGGGGGACATACAGATTGCTTTTGAAAAAACATTGTCGTTTTCCCATACCAGCATGAATGATACCAGACCGCCCATAGAAGAACCGCCAACTGCGGTATGATCACGATCCGGCAATGTACGATAGTGTTTATCGATATACGGCTTCAATTTTTGAATAACAAATCGCCGGTACTTTTTCCCGAGTTTTGTATCAGCATATTCAAGTGTTCGGTGTTGTGTATTGTAAATCCCGACAATTATAAGAGGCTGGACGACGCCGCTCCGGATTAAACTATCAGCGGTTTCATCGATTCGCCATTCAGTTCCAAAAGAAGCTGTATTTGCGTTGAAAATATTTTGACCGTCGTGCATATATAGAACAGGATATCGCTGATCGGAATCAGTATCATATCCGGGTGGAAGCCAGACAACAATATCTCTGGGCGCAACGCCAAATGCTTTCATTTTTGAATGATAATTGAGATTTCCGGTGATAGTATTCTCAGCCGGTTGGGTATCATTCTTCCAATATTGAAATTCATGAATGACAGTTGTGTCGCCTTCAATCAATAATATAAAATTTTGAAAAGGATTGCCCCATTTATCCACAGGTTCGGTTGTCCAGCTGCCTCGTGTAAATTTATATTCGATTTCGGTTCCTTTTGTGAAATTGATCGAAATACTCCACCGATTTGTGTCAATATTTTTCAAATCTGTTCTGCCCGGATTCCAGTTGGATAATTGCGCTTGGTTACCGGTTATAAAGAGTTTCGAAGTTGAATCGACGTTGGCTGTTTTAACAAGAAAAGTTACGGATACCGATCCGGCGCTTAGTACACATGGAATTACGATGATTGCGATTATAAACAGGAATATGGATAATTTCTTTGTCATAGATAATACTTGAAATCAATATGAATTTCAAACTGAAAGACCGTTTTATCAATTCTATAAAAGAATTCGCAAGACATCTGTTCTGTCGGGTTCTCAGACCTGACAGAATTCTCTATAGTCCTTACATGTTTTTGGGACAGTCTCTTTTTTTGTTGTATGAGTCTATAAAATAAACAGCATCTCCGAGTATTTCGGAAGTGGCCAGAGATCGTCAGATGTAATGCTTTCCAAATTATCGATAACTTGTCTGAGTCCTTCGATCTTATCGACAATGTTGTCGGCAAAATATTTCGCTTTTGAAGGAAGATCGTCAATTAACAATCCTTCAGATACTGATTCCTTTAATGATATGTTAGCGGTTTTAATTTCGTTAAGAGTTTTTGAAAATTCGGTTAATATCTCAAGTGCAGTGTCGTTGAACTCGTATCCGATTTGATCTTTCAAGTCATTCAATCCTTTAACGGATGTTATCAGCTGATTTTGATAATCGATTGCAGCCGGTAAAATTTTTGTTTGAAGTAGATTATTTAGAGTATCTGCTTCGATTTCCAGGGTGAGAACATACTTTTCCAGTTTAGTTAAATAGTGTGATGACAACTCTTCATCTGTGAAAATGCCCTGGTTTTTCAACATCTGTCTGTTTTTTAATACAACTAAATCGTCAAGTGCGTACCCGGTACGTCTGATATTTGGAAGCCCCCGCTTTGCAGCTTCTTTCTGCCACTCATCGCCGTAATTATTACCCTCAAAGCGGATCGGTTCGGTTTCAATGATATATTTTCGGAGCACTTTCAGAGTTGTCTCTTTGAAATCCAATCCCTTCTCGAGTTCTTGCTCGATATCATCAGCGATAAGATCCAGGGATTCTGCGACTGCGCCGTTTAAGATAGTATTGGACAGCGATACTGAGGCGGAAGAACCAATTGCCCGAAACTCGAATTTTGAACCGGTAAAAGCGAAAGGTGATGTGCGGTTGCGATCAGTATGATCACGAAAAATCGAGGGTAAATTACTCAGACCGAGATCGATTACAAATTTTTCAGCTGCTTTGATGCGTTTGCCTTCTTTGATATTGTCGAGGATTTCACTTAATCGCTCCCCGAGAAAAACCGACATGATCGCAGGTGGCGCTTCATTAGCGCCGAGGCGATGATCATTTCCGGCAGTGGCAACAGTTGCTCTCAGCAGGTCACCATATACATGAACGGCTCGTAACGTTGCAACAATAAACACCAGGAACTGCAGATTCTCTTCGGGCGTTTTTCCGGGATCCAGGAGGTTATTCCCTTCGGAGTCTTCCAGTGACCAGTTGTTGTGTTTACCGCTGCCGTTTATCCCGGCGAATGGTTTTTCATGCAGCAGAAGCGCCAATCCGTTGCGGATTGCGACTTTTCTCAATACTTCCATAATCAATTGATTTCGATCAGCGCCGATATTGGCTTCAGCGTAGATTGGTGCGATCTCATATTGATGGGGCGCCACTTCATTATGCCGGGTTTTTGCCGGAATACCCAGTTTATATAATTCGGTCTCGGCATCCTGCATAAATGCCAGTACTCGTTCTTTAATCGAACCAAAATAGTGATCTTCCAGCTGCTGTCCCTTCGGAGGTTTTGCTCCAAATAGTGTTCTGCCGCTTATCTGCAGGTCCGGTCGGAGCATATAAAAGGAGCGATCAATGAGAAAATATTCCTGTTCAGTTCCAATAGTAGTTACGACACGGGTAGCGCCGGTGTTTCCAAATAATCGCAATATTCGCAATCCGGTTCGTTTGATGGCTTCCATAGAACGTAGAAGGGGCGTTTTTTTGTCGAGAGCTTCTCCGTTATAACTTATGAAAACCGATGGAATACATAAAATACCGCCTTTGGGCCCTTCCATGATAAATGCCGGGCTGGAGGCGTCCCACATCGTATAACCGCGGGCTTCAAAGGTAGATCGTCTGCCGCCGCTTGGGAATGAGGATGCGTCGGGTTCACCCTGAACCAGCTGGTTGGCAGCGAATCGTTCAACCACGACACCGCCTTCATCAATCTCTAAAAATGCGTCGTGTTTTTCGGCAGTAAGACCGGTCAGAGGCTGAAACCAATGTGTAAAGTGGGTGACTCCTTTTTCAATTGCCCACTCTTTCATCGCATGAGCAACTGAATCGGCGATGCTCATGTCCAGCTTGGCGCCTTTACGAATTGTATCACGGAGTTTGAGATACACCTCTTTCGGTAATTTTTCGCGCATTACTTTATCACTAAACGAGTTGACGCCGAAATAACTGGTGGAATTGTTGGCAGGTTGATTTTGTTTAACATTGCTATTTTTTGCGATATTTAAAATAGCGAGTTTTCGGGAATTAACACTGTTTTTGTTTGACATAATCTCTCCGTTGGGTTTACACCTTTATTTATATGAAAGTTAACCACGAATATACACAAATTTTATTTAAATCGGTTTTTCGTGAAGTTAAATGATATTTTCAGGGTCATCTTTCATCATTCGTTGTTTCGAGGCTTCGGGATGATAGTTATTTCAAAATGCAAATAGCCCCAGAGGGACGCCTTCGGCGCAAATACTAAATTTCAAAATACAAATAGCAAATAGCAAATACTAAATTTCAAATTATTTTTTCATCTTCGATGTAACAACCGATTTTGCAATTATTTTAATAAGTTCATCGGTTTCACCAAGAATTGGTGAAATTTTATCTTTCGGAATCAAACTTGCTCTTTTAATTAATCAAATCCAAAACCTTGATTCTCTCACCTATTTAATTCATAAATCCTTACCACAAAGACACTAAGACACTAAAAACAAAATATGAATAATTGATGGTTTCATAAAAAGTAATTATATGTGTCCGGTGAGCCTTTTTCTCTTTTTCCACAAGAAATTACATGCTTCTGTCCGGCAGCTGCCGGATGAGCGAAGCCCCAACGAGTCGGGGAAGAATCGCTTAAGACCAGAGCGCCCCCATATTGTCATTCTGAGGGAGGAACGACCGAAGAATCGCTTAAGACCAACGCACCAGTCCAACCCGATTCTTCGTCGCAAGCTCCTCATCTCAAAGAGACCCCTT
>JAHIOG010000600.1 GCA_018895675.1 bacterium | reverse complement strand
AAGTTGATCTTCATGTTGCTGGATCTTATTTTCAAATTTTTCGATTTCGTTTTGGTGTTTATTCATACACATAGAAATGTAAAACACCAATATTAATAAACAAAGGGATAATAACTTTTTCATTTTCTCCTCGAATTAAACAAATAAATATTGCAGCGTTAGTATTGAAAAATATAAATCATTTGTCAGGAATAGTCTTTCTATTTTTAAGTATAACATAATAATCAATGCGTCACCTACGGCTAATGAAGACTCGCTTAATTTGTTGAAATTCATAAATGCTTTTGAGATTCTCAAATCTCAAATTCATCAAATAGCTCGACGTTAGGTGCACACAATGTTAGCAACCTTCTTTGAATTTATATGCGAAATAATAAGGCTTGTGATATTCAACTGTTTATCGCCTTTAATAATAACTGAGTGATTTCAGAGTTATTAAGATTAATAGATAATTCCAATAATGTTTTCCCATCATTTCCAATTGCCTTAGGATTTGCACCTAAATCTAATAGTGTCTTAACTGAATCAATATTATTTCGATAGCAAGCAAAAAAAAGTGGAGTATATTCACCTTGTTTTTCTTTAACTTCTATGTCCGCACCTGCTTTTACGAGTTCTATTATTATCTTAGTATAATTTTTATCTGTGGCAAAGAATAGTGGCGTTTGATTTTCAGTTTTTTCTTTAATATTTGGATTTGCACCTGCTTCAAGCAATGCCTTTACTGCTTCTAAATGCCCTTGATGAACTGCCCCAAAAAGTGCTGTTCTACCATCAGCGTATTTAGCATTTACATCCGCACCAGCATTTAGTAATAATCGAGCTATTTCGATATGTCCATTTAGAGCAGCACCCATTAACGCAGTATATCCATTTTTAGTTTTAGAATTTGGACTAACACCAGAATAAAGAAGACGCCTTACACTATTTATATCACCATTTAAGGATTTTCTCATCAATTTGCCTTCTTTAGTAATCGAAAGTCTTGTTAGAAGATTTCTCATAATTTTATACCGCCCTACTTTAAAACAACGTTGATTTGATTAATATTTTTTCAATTAGTTTTTTGGTATCCAAAATAGCCTTAAATGTTTGCTTCTCAGTTATCTTTTTTAAATTGTGAATTGTGTCGTTACGTAGAATTCGTATTTCATGCGCGATTGATTTTTCTGTTTTGTTGATAATTCGATGTTCATAGGCACTGTTTATTAGTATTATCAGGTTCTTGTTTTTTACACCAATGAGCCTTTGATTTTCTCTGTTAAAGTCCAAGGCGAGATTGGGATCAATATTGGATAGTTCTGTCTTCAGAATATCTTCGATAATTGAACAGCAAAGGATAAGGGAAGAACTATACAAGCCGTATAACCATGCCTTCATTGCTTCTTCAAAATATCTACTAAATTCAGTATTTCGGGGATTTATTGATATTAATGTCGGTCTTAGCATCTTTGCCCTATCAATGTAATCACCTATTATGTTTACAAGTAAACCCGAATATCCACCACTGGTCATCTCATCAAAGATTTCATTGGATTCCATAGTTTTCCAAATCATATGGATGATGGTTTGAGCAGCTTTTCTTTCTGTCTTATCGGAAATATAAATTAGAGTTCCTGGAGACCATACTAACTCTTCAACAACAGACTCCCAAAGAGAGTTAAACTCTTTTTCCTGATCACTATTAATATTAAAGGTATTTGTTTCGAGGTCAAACGTTTCTCTGAAAATCTCGACTAATTTTAAAATTCTGTCGGGGAAAGATAAATTATTACTCATGTTACTTCATAGATTTATGACGTTTATTTAATCTGCTAACGCACGTGCTCAGGTGGGCACCGCGTTATCGGCGTCCCTTGAAGCCCGATGTTCGCGCATCTATGATGGGCGTTCACTTTCTGTTGAATCGTTCTTCACTAGTTCATGGTTAAGCCGGTCTAGTGACTCTCTCACCTTTCTGGCAGCACTTGCTTCTGGAGTAATGTCGTATACACGCAAGGTTAAAAAACCAATAATGTTTAGGAGCAGAATAAATCCTGGCAAAATAAAAATTGCTCCAATTCTCCAGTCAATTTTCCATAAGTACCATGCTATGACTGCCGTTCCACCAAATGTCATAATAAAGCGAAGAAAGTCAAGCAGATACCACGTGATAGACTTCTTCCTATTAACGATAACATCGACTAGCAGAATCCAAACGGGAACGACAACAACAACTCCAGCTACCCAGTGAATTTTCCAAAGAAGATAAACAGCTCCAGCAGTGCCCGAACAAATAATCAAGAAACATAGCACCAATTCCAGCCAGGACTTTGCTGGGGCCTGTTGATCGTATTTCAGCATGACGTTATCTCCTAGCTTCTTTTAAGATCCTTTTATGCTAACATATACATGAGCGACTCGGATAACTGCTTATAGACAGCTTTTTCTGTCGTATAAAATTCCAGATGGTCATTGTGTAAATCATTGTTAATCCAATTTTAAGCATAAGATTGGAATAAGTCAAACGGAATATTATCCGAGTCGGATAAAGTTACTTTGTCAGATAAAGTCCCTTGCGAATAGAGAAACCCTGTCCCATAACGCCGACTTTAGTCGGGGGATATATTCGATGGGTAGAACAATTTCCCCCACATCTCCCGACCGGGGCTGTGATTTGGAGCAGTTACAGAGCAGAGCCCTGCAATCAGGTGGAAGTTATAAAAACTGACATATTTGTGGTTGTGCAGTTACAAAAGATGAGAAAAAGACTTGTAAATTATAGTGAGTGGTATTATATTAAATCTGTAATGATTACAAATATGAAACATATTAAAACAGAGATGGAGCAAAAGGGGATCAAACCCACCTATCAAAGGCTGTGCGTTATGGAATATCTTCATGAGCATTTGGTGCATCCAACCGTAGAAATGATCTATGATGAACTGGCAGAGCGGATTCCAACAATGTCCAAAACCACTGTTTATAATACTTTGAAGTTGCTTTCCGGGAAAGGTGTGGTAAACGAAATTACAATAACCGGAACCGAAGTCAGGTATGACATCAATTGTCAATCTCATCATCATTTTTTATGCAAGAAATGTGGGAAAATCTATGATATTGACGTAGCCTGCCCTTTTGTTAATATGGATCATAAAGAAGTTTCCGGACATGAAATTCAGGAGATTCATGGTTATTTTAAAGGTATTTGTAAAGAATGTTTGATGGAATCGTAAAAAGTATCAAAACTGTCATTCTGAGGAGCTTGCGACGAAGAATCGGGTTGGATTGGTGCGTTGGTCTTAAGCGATTCTTCGGTCGTTCCTCCCTCAGAATGACACATACCCGCCTGCTTCCTCCGAAGGAGGGCGGGCAGGTAATCACTCTTTACGATTCCATCAAACATACTTT
>JAHIOG010000599.1 GCA_018895675.1 bacterium | reverse complement strand
ACCTGCCTGTATTTCAAGAACCTCAGAGAAATCCTCTACAGGCATTGACCTTATTTCCTCTGAGCCTACAATCGATACAGTAGATGTAAGATCCCTTTGAACAATAGATTTTTTACCAATAACGGTAATAGATTCACCTAGATCAAGTATTGTAGATTTCAGGACAGCGTTTAAAGTAGTTGTCTGATCAATGCGAATACGTATATTTTCATACTTAGTATTTGAATAGCCTATCATTGAAAATACAACGTCATACGTTCCAGGAGTAACATTCAGAATAGCATAATACCCATTTGCATCAGTAGCACAGCCAAACGAAGTCCCTTCTACAATTACATTTACTCCGTATAATGGCTCCCCATTTTCTTTTTCGACAACCGTCCCGGTTATTTTACCCGTTGTTCCAGCATGGGTAATCAGCGCCAGAACGAGAATAATGAAAATAAGACAACCTCTCAACCTTTTTGTAATATAGTAAAGGAACATACGCTCTCTTCTTATTTAGCGAAATCGATTTCGCTCACACTCTAAAATTAAATAGATTTTGCAAAAATGCAACAACATTTTTAAAACTTACAATCTTTAATTTTTTAGTATACAACCGCTCTTACCGATTCTCTCTCTATCAATTTAACTGGAACAATAGTCGTAGTAGCTTTTTCAATCTTATCATTAATAATCTTCAGAAGAGTCCGTACTGCAATTGAGCCTAATTCCTCTTTATATACTCTTATGGTTGTCAATGGAGGTGATGAAATTTTTGAGATCTCAATATCATCAAAACCAATTATACTTATATTATCTGGAATTATAAGATTAAGATCTAATACAGCTTTATAACCGTAAATTGCATTTATATCATTTGCAGCAAAAATAGCTGTTGGCTTATCCGTTAAGTCCAACAGCTTTTTTACATGCCCGTACCCCTGTTCTAATCCACCGGTACTTACGAGTGCACTGTCAAAGGGAACGTTGCTGTACTTTAAGGATTTTACATAGCCATCATATCTTTGTTTAAAACTTAACCTTTCGATATCACCTGAAATAAAACCGATTCTTCTATGCCCCATACGGATAAGATATTGAGTCGCTATAAAGGCGCCATGTTCATTATCAATTAAAACCTGACTCACATTTTCTGTCAAAATCTTTGGATCAACCAAAACAACAGGTATATTTTTAGAAACTATACTATTAATGAATTCCTGCTTCAAAACACCTACTAAAATAAGTCCATCAACCTGTCTTTCCCGTACCATCTTGGGTATATCATCCTTATAATCTTCTGGAATTAAGTGTAATATCAGGTTGTAATTATTTATAGCAATTTCACCTTCAATTCCTTCCAGTACTCTTGAATAAAATGGGTTCCCTGATAGCGGTTGAAGTTCGCGACAAAAAATAACTCCAACATTCTCGGTTCTGTGCATTTTCAACCCTCTCCCAAATGAGTTTGGGACGAAGTTATGCTCTTCGACAATTTTCAGGATACGCCTGCGTGTCTTTTCACTAATGTCCCTTTTACCATTTATGGCTTTGGAAACAGTAGCCAAAGAGCAATTCGCTTCTCGGGCAATATCTTTAATAGTTGTCATATCTTGTTTCCCTCTATCTTCGATATTATTTGTAGTTTTCGTATCATTTTCGTTGTTTTCCTGGTTGATTCTCTCTTGTTAATTTTCCATTTTGCCGTCTTATTATCCCAAATATACTATTAAATGATTTACGTAATCGTTTACTAATTTAACGGATTTATTTATAAATACAAGATAAATATTTTCGTAATGGTTATTAATGACGAGGATTGTGCCCGATGAGTGTTGCGTGTTGTACACACTCCGAAAATTTACGAAAATAATTTACGTTAATGATTTCTTCAAAATATCTGCTATAAAAACCTGCTCCACTTCTGCAGGCAGTTTGGAATTCACGCTAAACAAAACAGGGCAGGAATTGCTCCTGCCTGGCAAATTTTTGATTTTGATATGGAAAAATTTCTTCATCAACATCGTCTTTTTAACTGATATAAAATCACCCGATGTCAGACGATATATATAGACATCCGGCGGTAAATTCGTATCCGAAAAAAAATACCTGATGATATCCGGTTTTCATATCACGATTGACTATTCTGGCAACTTTCCATCCCGACAAATCATAGACCAACAACAATGATAAACCATCTTTCTTTAACGCAAAATTAATAGTATTCGACGAATTGAACGGGTTTGGTTTTATAACTTTAATCGTCCCCATGGAGCATTTGAAGGTAAAACACCCTATGAAACCACTAGAAATCTTTTATTAGAAATAGGCAAAGTGTCCAATAAGGTATGAAGGATTACATCTTCACAGTGTCAATACTTTTATTCAATAAAGTTACCGGTCAGTTTCCGGTTTTTACCGGTAATATTCAGCAATATTTGATAATCTGAAAGTTTTTAGAAGTATTAATAAATTATTTTTCTCGTCGAGAATGTTTTGTACCCCGAGCAGGACTCGAACCTGCAACCCTCTGCTTAGGTGACAGATGGCTTTCTTTGCCCATTTCTTGAATATCTTCTGCAAAGCAGACCGCATTAACTGCTCCCCACGCGATGAATGAAAAACATACTCGCTATCTGAATTGCGGTTTATCAGGTAACTCTTCAAATGTATTCTTAAATATTTTCCAAACCGAAAGGAATATAGAGAACAATCGCAACATTGACTGTTTCGGATTTCTTTTAATTCTATATGATATTTTTTGGGGAAAAGAATAAGGGATAGTCGATTTTACCGATCAGCCCACTATTCCCTACCTTGTTATACCTATTTAGTATTTTATATCCGTAGGGCAGTGAAACTCCAACAATCTGGCACGCCCTGATTTTCAACCAGATCGACAAATAGTTTTCTCTTTTTGAATATCCTTAATCTATCATAATTAAAATAATAGTGTAAACTGAGCGATTGATTAATTGCTATAATTCGGTACTTTCGGCAAAGTCCAATTTTTAGAATAATAATCAAAAACACGATTTACACTTTCATATTTATGATTCATTATTATGTGATCACCTGCCATTGTTAAATCCAAATTGCAGCTATATTGCAGATGACAATTTATTCTCGTCGACAAAATCCGGACTCATAATCCGTCGGTTCGGGGTTCCCAGCCCGCTCCCGACCAGCGGGAGGGCTGGCGGGGAATCCCCGGGGGCCCACCAACCTAAATCCCCGTAATATAAGGCTGTTACGGGGTTTTATTTTTAATTTACTTTTGGTCTAAAATAGATACCCATGCCTTTACAGACACGGCTATTTTCACAGTTTAAACTCAGCTTGCCCTGTTTCTTCCTTGCTCTGCATTTCCACGTATTTTCGAATCACTTCCTCATTAATGCCTACCGTCGATACGAAATATCCTCTCGACCAGATACCACCATTATCCCAGTATACTTTATTCAGAAAACGAAACTTCTTGCGTAGATGGCGACTCGTATTCTTCTTAATTGTCTCAACTACTTGATTCAATGCGTACTTCGGTGGTATTACGATATATAGGTGAATATGATCCTTGTCTATTCCTATAGTTTTAATCTCCCAGTCCGGATAATACCGCTGTACTTCCAGAAGTTTCGTCCTTAAATATTGGCTCACTCCCTTTATGAGAATATTTCTCCGATAACGAGTTACCCATAATATGAGCGTATTACTCGAATGTTAAATTTTTATATTGTCAAGCAGTGTAAAACCCGCTTTCTCACCCAGCAAAAAAACGTCAAAAACCAGCATCGCCGTAATTACACCCTCAAAAATAGTGTAGTGGATAATTTTGGACGTT
>JAHIOG010000598.1 GCA_018895675.1 bacterium | reverse complement strand
ATTCCACTTGTCAATGTGTTTTATCATCTTAAAATACAAAATATTGCGTTATAAGGGATTTCCAATTTCGGGGGAACTTCTGTTGATTTGGGATTACAAAGATTAAGTATAAAGGATCATTATTTACATAATAATGGAAAATCACTTTTGTAATATATCCTGAGAATTGATTAACTTACCATCTGATTTTTTTGAAAGGAAAAGATATGGGTGAAAGATTAAAAGATGTGCAATTATCAAAGACATCCGTAGTTAGTCGGGTCCGGACGGTGAATATACAGACCGCTCATTGTCCCAAAGGTTGTGATTTAATGAGTGATAAAGTGAAAATACACAATCTGAAATCAATCTGTGTAAAAATGAGATGGCAGGACAGAGAAGGATTGATATATCTTGACCCGGAATTTGGAAGCTACAAGCACAGTTCCGATATTGATATTCCCGATGGGGAAGTTGTCGGTTTTTCCTGTCCGCATTGCGGTACCACTTTAGTCAGTGAGACGGAGTCCTGTAACAGCTGTTCGGCGCCGGTATTTACGATGATTTTACCGGGAGAAGGTGAAATTTCAGGTTGTCTCAGAAAAGGATGTTTTGAACACACATTGAAAATCGAAAGCTTTGAATCCATGCAATTAGAAATCGATGAGAACTTTGTGAAAGTTATCATGTAAGCATTTCGATTATTTTTTTGATCTAACGCAGATCATTATGGACTTCTGATTCAAAGTGTTTTTTCTTGTTAACCGAACCCTTAGAGAATAAATTCACTCGATTGTAATTTGGATAGAATGTAAGCAGAAGTGATTTTTGCATTTAATTGAAAAAACAGGAACATAGATGATTATTTCAGGAATATCCGTTCAGGAACTGGCAGAAAAATACGGCACGCCGTTGTATGTCTATGATTTTTCAAGAATACATGAAAATGCTCAACGGCTAAAAACAGCTTTTCGTTCCGATGATGTCAGTGTTGACTTCTATTATGCGATGAAAGCCAATTGTCACCCGGCAATATTGGATGTCTTTGTCGAAGAAGGCTATGGAATGGATTGCGTAAGTCCCGGGGAATTGAAACTAGCATTGCAGGCGGGAGTAAAACCCGAAAATATTTTGTACACCGGAAATTATGAGAGCCATGATGATCTGAAAGCAGCGTTTGATTCCGGCGCTAAAATCAATTTGGATGACATTTCAACACTATACCGGTTGTTGAAAATTGGCACTCCGGAGATGATTACATATCGTATTAATCCGGGAAAAGGAAAGGGGAAATACGAAGAGATAACAACCGGCGGCGATAAAGCAAAATTCGGCGTTCCTTATGAAAAAGCTGTAACGGCATATAAAAATGCTATTGACGCCGGTATAAAACGGTTTGGCGCTCATATGATGACAGGTTCCGGTGTTCTTGATGCTGACCATTTTCCCAACATGCTGGAATTATTTCTGAATGAATTGGGTGAAATTAGCTCCGAATTAGGAATTAATTTTGAGTTTATCGATATGGGAGGCGGACTTGGAATTCCCTATTTTGGTGATGGTGAAACACTTGATATTGAAAAAGTAGGCAAAAACACCTTGAATATTTTTCGAAAAAAAGTAATGGAATTAAAACTGGGGAATCCGACATTGGCGCTTGAACCCGGACGGTATCTCGTTGGCGATACCGGAATCATGGTCAGTCGCGTTACCGGTATAAAGGAAGGCTATCGTACATTTATTGGTATTGACGCCGGGTTTAATACTCTGATCAGGTCGGCGCTTTATGGCGCTCAACATTCTATTATCATCGATGGAAAAGAAAATGAGGCACCGAGCATAACAGCAGATATCTGTGGGCAAATCTGTGAGAACACCGATATCTTTGCAAAAGATCGCATGTTGCCATTGACCGAAGAGGGTGATCTGGCGGTCTTTACTCAGGCCGGAGCTTATGGCAATGTTATGTCTATGCCTTACAATTTGCGCTTTCGCCCGGCGGAAGTTGCTGTTGTTGATGGTAAGGATAAATTGATAACACGTCGTGAGGTATTCGACGATTATATGAGCAGAATACAAACGTTGTAGCAATTATTAATGGGATTTGAAGGAATTTAATGTAATGAAACTGGACCGGCTCATAAGTAATTTTTCGGAAAAGCAGGTAGTCGGGAGTTACAATCCGGACATTAAAGGCGTAGTATATGACCCGCTTCGGGTTGAAAAGGATTATCTTTACGTGGCAATAAATATTTATACTCAATTGGATAAAATAGAATTACCGGATGGTCATCCTTTTGTTTCGGATGCAATCGAGGCGGGTGCGTCAGCTGTATTGGTACAAAAAGATATAGACGTGCCGGATGGGGTCGTAAAAATTATCGTTCCTGATACGCGCCTGGCTCTGGCGCTTGTGGCTGGTGAGTTTTATCGTCATCCGTCAAAATCATTCAAATTGATCGGAATTACCGGTACAAACGGGAAAACAACGACTGCTCATATCGTTGACAGTATTTTATCACAAAAGTACCGCACGGGATTAATTGGAACTCTATATTATAAAATTAACGGAAAGGTTTATCAATCGAAAGATACCACGCCTGAACCGCCGGATCTGCAGGAAATATTCACGAATATGAAAGATCAATCCGTCGAATACTGTGTGATGGAAGTGTCTTCACACGGCGTGGATTTCCACCGGGTATCCGGCATGGAATATGAGGTCGGCGTCTGGACAAATTTTACTCAGGATCATCTGGATTGGCATAGAACAATGGATGCATACCGGGCGGCAAAATTACGCTGGTTTGGCAGCATAGCTCCCGACAAAACTGTGATTGTTAATGTTGATGATCCATCGGTGAATCATTTCATTGAAGCGGCAAAAGCAAAAAAAGTAACCTTTGGTATTGAATATCCCGCGGATGTTACAGCGAAAAATATCGACATGGGTGGCAATGGAACACGGTTCAGGTTAGTGACGCCAAATGGCGAGATCGATGTTCATGCAAAACTAAGAGGAATGTTTAATCTTTATAATATGCTGGCAGCGGTCTCTTCAATTTTAGATCAGGATATCAGCCTTGAAGATATAAAAACCGGACTTGAAAAAGAGATTATTGTTGCGGGTCGTTTTCAATCTATCAACCACGGGCAGGATTTTACAGTTATTGTTGATTATGCCCACACACCGGATGGACTCGTGAAGGTCTTAAACGCCGCGAAGTCGATGAATCCCAGTCGTATTATTACAGTCTTCGGATGTGGTGGTGATCGTGACCATAGTAAACGCCCCCAAATGGCGGCGATTGTGGAAGAATTGAGCGATGTGGCGGTTATTACGGATGATAATCCGCGGACGGAAGATCCTGATGTAATTGCCGAACAAATTGTCAAAGGTATTCAAAATACTGATTCTTACGATTATACGGTTATTCATGACAGACATGAAGCGATACAATATGCCATCGACATCGCCGAAGCTCAGGATCTTGTACTGATCGCCGGAAAAGGTCATGAAACCACTCAGACACTAAAAGACAGTACAATCCATTTTAACGATGTCGAAATTGCTGAAAAAATTCTTCAAACGAAGATCAAAGAAGCCCGATTGGATAAGTAATGAATGCGCCTGCGAAAACATCACTCATACATCGCAGTGTTCTGGTATTGAATCAGACGTATGAGCCACTTCATATTTGTGATGTAAAGCGGGCTATTGTATTATTGATTGAACAAAAAGCCAGTATGGTCAAGACTGTTGATCACCAGGTTTTACGCACTGTAACTGACGCTTTTCCTGTTCCGACAATTATCAGGATTCATAAATATATCAAACTAAATAGCTGGTATGCCGTGTTGAATAAGGCAAATATCTTTCGCAGAGATAATCATACTTGTCAGTATTGTGGAGCGCGTGATGTGCCTCTGACTATTGATCATATTATCCCAAAAGTGTTAGGTGGAAAAGACACCTGGAATAATCTGGTTACTGCCTGTATACGTTGTAATAATAAAAAGGGAGACAACCGTTTAGAAGAAACAAATATATCGTTGAAATCTGAGCCGAAGCGACCTCATAAAATTCATACGTTGCAGCGGTTTGCCGGGGCGCCACTGCAAGAATGGCGTCCGTATCTATTTTTAGACTAGGGAAAGGAAATAATGGAGAAGAAAGGAAAAAAAGGTCGAATTTTAAGTGGAATGCGCCCGACCGGTAAAATGCATCTTGGGAATTGGGTTGGAGCTCTTGAAAATTGGGTCAATATGCAGAGTGACTTTGAAAATTTTCATTTGATTGCTGATTACCATGCGCTTACAACAAAGCTGGATACAAGTGAAATTTTGCAAAATACGCTGGAAATGGTTGCTGACTGGCTCTCGGTTGGGATTGACCCCCAAAAGGGCCCGATTTTCCGTCAAAGTCAGATCAAGGAACATGCGGAACTTTATCTCCTGTTTTCTATGCTGATTACAACGGCAAGGCTGGAACGGAACCCTACTTTAAAAGAGCAGGTAAAAGATTTGAATATAGATACAATCATCTATGGTCATTTGGGTTATCCTGTATTACAGGCAGCAGATATTTTAATGTATAAAGGCAATGTCGTGCCAGTGGGTGAAGATCAGGCTCCCCATGTGGAAATCACCCGGGAGATTGCCCGGAAGTTCAATTCAGTATATGGAGAAGTATTTCCCATTCCAATGGCAAAGCTAACAAGCTTTGCTCGTCTTCCCGGTCTCGACGGCAATAAAATGAGCAAATCCGTTGGAAATACAATTTTATTATCTGACAGTGCAGATAAGATAAAAGTAAAAATGCGTAAAGCTGTGACCGATCCTCAAAAAATCAGACGGGGAGATCCCGGTCGTCCGAGTATTTGCCTGGTATATACTTACCATAAAAAATTCAACCCAGCTGAAACTGATGAAATATACGCAAATTGTATAAGCGGGGAATTGGGGTGCGTCGATTGTAAAATGAAATGTTCGGCTGCGATTTCCTCTGTCATTGCGCCTTATAGTGGGAAGCGTCGATACTATTCCGAACACTTCGATGAGGTATTGGATATCATTAAAGATGGTGAAAGAAGAGCGCAGAAAGTCGCAAAAAATACAATGATAGATGTACGACAGGCGATGTTACTGGGCTGATCAATGAGCTATAACGTAAAACTTGATGTTTTTGAAGGTCCCCTGGATTTATTACTTTTTTTCATCAAGAGAGATGAGATCAATATATACGACATTCCGATTTCATACATAATGCGGGAATATCTTGAGTATCTCGAAGTGGTGCATCAGATGAACCTGCATCTGGCTGGTGAATTTATCCTGATGGCGTCGTTGTTAATGAGAATAAAAGCGCAGATGCTCTTGCCGCGGGAAAATGTTGAAAACGAAGAAGAAGTCGAGGATCCGCGAACCGAACTTGTTCAAATGCTGCTTGAATACCAGAAATACAAGGACGCCAGTGCGATTTTTCGCGATATTGAGGCAAAACAACTGAAATATTATACCGTAAACACTCCGTCGGATAATACATATTGGGATCCAGGTCTGTTTCTTTCAGATATTCACCTTGTTGATCTGGGTATTGCGTTTAAAAATCTTTTGGAATCCATGCCCAAACCGAAATATTACGAGATTGAAACGTATAAGATAAATATCAATCAACAAGCTCAACTGCTTCGGACGATGTTTTTAAAAAGAAAACGATTGTTATTTTCAAAGATTGCCAGGACATTGACGAACCGGCTTGAAGTAGTTGTCACATTTCTCGCAATACTGGAAATGGTCAAAACTGCTGAATTACAAATATCTCAGAAAACAGTTTATGGAGACATTTATTTAACCAGGATTCAAACAAAGGATGTCGATGTTATCGCAGACGCATAGAATTGTTGAGGCGCTACTATTTTCGGCTCAGGAACCGCTGACTCAATCTCAGGTCGAATTGTGCGTTGAAGAGTCTATCCCATTGGATGAAATCATTAATGATATTAATGTATATTACGAGCAGGAAAAAATGCCTGTCTGGATACAAAAGGTTTCCAATGGTTTCCGGCTGATGACTCGGGAAGAATATGAACCCTGGATTAGGAGATTATACCAGAATCGCGGAAATGTCAAGTTATCCAAATCGGCAACGGAAACCTTATCAATCGTTGCCTATAAACAACCAATTACCAGAAGTGAAATAGATGCCATTCGTGGTGTCAGCAGCTACCTGAAAACATTATTGGAAAAAAACCTGATTGAGACGAAAGGTCGCCAGGAAGGACCGGGTCGACCATTACTCTATGGAACTACTTCCCGTTTTCTGGAATACTTTGGATTGAATTCTCTCCAGGATCTTCCCAAACTGAAAGAAATCGAAGAAATAATGAATGTGGAAATCATTGATGATGAAGAAGAAGGGAACTCGCCTCAATAGGTATTTGTCACTCTGCGGTATAGCCTCACGCCGAAAATGTGAAGAATTCATACTGGATGAACGAATAGCTGTTAATGGTGTAATTGCGGCTGGTCTGTTTACCATTGTCTATGAAAATGACATTGTTTCGCTGGATGGAAGCAAAATCACTCCTCAACGGTTTACCTACCTTGTGATGAATAAGCCGATGGGAGTTGTCACGACGCTTCAGGATGAAAAGAACCGGAAACATGTTGGAATGTTACTACCCAGGAATTTATTTGTTAAACCGGTGGGCAGACTGGATAAAAACACAACAGGCGTATTGTTGTTTACTAATGATGGTGATCTTCAGTACCGGCTATCCCATCCGAAGTATAAAATATCACGATTATACCAGGTTGTTTTGGATAGAATAATTCAAGAAAATATTTCGGATAAAATCCAAAAGGGTGTTCAATTAAATCATCAGGAAGTGGCTCGTGGAAACGTTATATCAATAGAAAACCTGAAGTATCAATCGGTTATCCGATTGGAATTAAAGGAAGGGTTAAACCGGGAAATTCACCGCTTATTCAGGGTTTTGGGATACAAAGTAATCGAACTGGAGCGGTTAAAATATGCGGATATTTCCGCCGGTGGATTGATCCGGGGACATTGGCGTTATTTACATGAAAAAGAGGTCCGGGTTTTAAAGCAGAAATGCGGTTTAAATTATTAAAGGAAAACATTTGTTTTTATACTATATAGAATTAAATTTTCCAGCTATTTGAAAGGTGAAGAATGGGAATCATAGTAGCAATTGATGGCCCGGCGGGTTCCGGCAAGAGCAGTACCGCCAAAGAAGTTGCCCGGCGACTGGGCTTTACATACGTTGATACAGGCGCGATGTACCGTACCGTTACTCTCGAAGCTCTTCGGCGGAAAGTTGACGTAAAGAATGAAGATCAGGTTGCTCAAATCGCGCAGGAAATTATAATCGGTTTTAAATGGATCGAAGATGTTCATCATACTTTTTTAAATGATGAGGATGTGTCTGATAAAATTCGTTCCACAGTGGTAGCTGATATGGTAAGCCCGGTCAGTGCAATTCCCGGCGTCAGAGAAGTGCTTGCCGAGCGGCAGCGACAAATTGCAACGGTTGATAATATTGTGATGGAAGGAAGAGATATCGGGACAAATGTATTTCCCGATGCGGATTATAAATTTTATATGGACGCGGACATTCGAGTCCGAGCCCGTAGACGTATTAAGGACTATCAAAATATCGGACAAGATTTGAGTATTGATGAAATTGTCCTTGAATTGCAAAAACGGGATAAGATTGATTCTTCACGTTCCCATTCACCATTGAAAAAAGCAAAGGATGCGATTATAATTGACACAACCGACCTTACATTTGAGGAACAGGTTAACAAGATTGTAACCATCATTCAATACTAAATATAACGTGTATCAGAATAGATCAATGATGCAAAAGACAGAGAAAATCATAAACCCTAAACCGAAGGAACTTATTTCATGACTGAGGAAGAAAAAACAATAACCACTAACCCTTCAGAAGTGCTTGAAGAAACGCCTGCAGAAGCTGAAACATTAGTTGAACCAGAAAAACCGGTAGAATCCGAAAACCCGGAAGAAACAGAAACTCCTGAAGAACCAGAAACTCCTGAAGAACCAGAAGTACCGGTAGCCGCAGAGGCAACTGTTAAGGAATCTTCTGAAGAACCTCCCGTTGAAGAAACCGCTCCGAAAATGTATAAAACAGAAATTGTAAGTTGCGGTCCTTTATCCGAAGAAATTAAAGTATTCGAGATGAAAGATCTCGAAAAGATCAAAGAAGAATCGCTTGAAGATCAGACAAAAATCTATGAAAGTTCATTAAAGGATATTTCCCAGGAGCAGCGTGTTATTGGTACTGTTGTTTCGATTAATGACGATGAAATTTTGATGGACGTTGGATTTAAATCGGAAGGTATTATTAACAGAGATGAATTTGAAGAAGGCGAGATACCTAAAATCGGCGATCAGATAGAAGTCTTTGTTGATGTTCTGGAAGATGAAAATGGTCAGATGATTCTATCCAAACGTAAAGCCGATTTCATGCGTGTTTGGGAAAGAGTCCGTGACATTCATAATAACAGTGAAACCATTGAAGGCCGCATTACAAACCGCATCAAAGGCGGAATGGTGGTCGATATTATGGGAATCGATGCGTTTCTACCGGGATCACAAATTGATGTACGTCCGGTTACGGATTTTGATTCATATGTGGGTAAATCTTTTGATTTTCGTATCGTTAAACTAAACGAACTGCGGAAAAATATCGTCATCAGCCGTAAAGATCTGCTGGAAGAAAGCCTGAAGGAAAAACGTGATGATCTGCTATCCAAGATTAAAGTTGGCGATGTTCTTAAGGGTCGTATTAAAAATATCACTGATTTTGGCGTATTTATTGACCTTGGCGGATTAGATGGCTTGCTCCATATTACAGATTTGTCATGGGGAAGAGTAAATCATCCCAGAGAAGTCGTGAATATTGATGATGAACTTACTGTTAAAGTTATTGACTATGATTCTGAAAAACAGCGGGTATCATTAGGATTAAAACAGTTGATGCCTCATCCGTGGGAAGGTATAGAGGATCGTTATCCTCTTGATTCCGTGGTTAAAGGAAAAGTTGTCAACATCGCCAATTATGGTGTGTTCGTTGAGCTTGAAAAAGGCGTTGAAGGTCTCATCCATATATCGGAAATATCCTGGACTCAGCATATTAAACATCCTTCCGAAGTATTCAGCCTCGGTGAAATGATTGAGGCAAAAGTACTCAACATTGACAGTCAAGAAAGAAAGATATCGCTTGGATATAAACAGTTGGGACCGGATCCCTGGGAAACGATAGAACAGACCTATGTGCCAGATTCAATCCATAATGGTGTTATTCGCAATTTGACTCCTTACGGTATATTTGTCGAACTTCAGGAAGGCATAGATGGTTTTGTCCATATTTCTGATCTTTCCTGGATTCATAAAGTACGTCACCCGCGTGAGCTTGTGCAACGGGGAAACGAGATCCAAGTCAAGGTTCTCGAAGTATCCAAGGAAAACCGCAAAATCACCCTGGGTATTAAACAGACCGAAGAAGATCCGTGGCCTATGATTGAAGTTTTGTACGCTGAAGGCGCGATTGTTGAAGGCGAAGTTGCAAAGATTACCGATAAGGTAATTGTAATCAACTTAGAACACGGCGTTAGCGGTATTGTACCAATCGGACAGATGCCTAAAAAAGACCGTAACAATCTTAGTCAGGTAGTCAATATTGGTGAAAAGGTTCAGCTAAAAGTCCTTGAGGTTAATAAGAATGAAAAACGGGTGATTCTCTCCAGGGAACAGGCGATACCGAAAAAACCAAAGGATGACGCAGAAGCCTATATGATGAAACAGGCAGATGTTTCGGACAGATTGGAAATTCCAGAGGAAATTCGGGAGAAAATTGCGAAATCCGAAGAGGTTGATGAAAAAGTAACTGAAGAAAAGAAACCGAAAAAAACTACTAAGAAAGCTACCGCCAAAAAGAAAAAAGAACCGGAATCGGAGAAGATAGAAAAAGCCGAAATAGTTGAAGAAAAACCGGCGAAAAAGAAAACTATTAAGAAGACAACAAAAAAGGCGGAAACTAAGAAAGAAGAGAAAGAAGCAGCTGCAAAGAAGACGACAAAAAAACCTGCAACCAAGGCTAAAAAGACAACAAAGAAAACCGAAAAGCCTGTTAAAAATGATGCGAAATCCGAGGACACTGACGAAGCAAAAAAAGAGTGAAATGTCATTTAAAGCTGTGGAATAAAAAACCATATAGGGGCTTGATATTGTTAAGCCCCTATGTTATTTTCAGATGTTAATTGTTGAATATTGATTGGGTTGTACTATGGCTGATGAATCTTTCTTATTAAAAACTGGTCGTCAGTTTAAAAACTGGTTTATGAAGAATACCCGCGTAAAAATTGGGATTTTGTTATTTGTCATCATTATTTGGTTTTTTACCATTCTCGGCAATCAGTACACCTATACGATCGACACTTCTCTTGACATAAGAAATATCGAAGAAGGCAAAACGTTAAAGGAAAAGTTGCCGGAGAAAATCAAGGCTAATTTTTCCGGCAGAGGAGTTGATCTATTTTATCTGCTGACTACGCGGAAATCATCATTCAAGTTCGTGCTGGATGTCGAAACTATTCGCTGGTTTTATGATTTTAATTTGAATGAGTATTTTAATGAAAATCCTGAAAAGATCATTATCCCGCGGAATGTTAATGTTACATTTAACCATATTGTATATCCTGAATCATTACGGGTCGAACTTGATCGCCTGGATATTTTAAAGGTTCCGGTTCGACACAGATTGGATATCAAGACAGCTCCAGGGTATATTCTTGTAAACGATCCTGTAATTGTGCCAGACAGTGTTATATTAAGCGGTCCCCGAACCTATATGAAAAAATACAAAGAAATCGTTACCGAGGAATATGTAGAGGCTAATGTGATATCACCGGTTGAATTAGACCTTAGTT
>JAHIOG010000597.1 GCA_018895675.1 bacterium | reverse complement strand
TTTTACCGCCCAGCGATTTCCGAATCTTTTACTTAAATTAAATGTTTGTAGAATCAACTAACCACCCTTAAAGCGGTTGAAAATTTAATGCCGGCAAGTGAAGAATTCAATAGAAGGTTGATGATTTATTGCACCCGAATAAATATACTATTATCGGCAATCGATCCGACAACCCCCATTACGGAATTACCGAACTGATCGCGCAGGTTTGTTTTTTCAGGATCTTTCAGTGGAAGATCGGAGTAGAAATATTTCCCGTAATTCTCATTCATAACACTGACTGTCAATTTGTACAGGCCCGGTAAAATATCCGAAAACAGTGGTTCGTAACCAACCGGTATGCCGGAATTTATGGACATCAAGATCTCAAGCGGAAAAGCGGGATGTCGATATTCCAACACCAGAGAATCGGAAGTTTCCACTTGCTCCATTTTAATATAGTAAACCGAACTTCGTATGTCCGATTGCCAGGCCACTCCGCCATTTGCACCATAGACAAAAACCAGCGTATCTTCATCAAGAACTGTTGGAAACAACCAGCTGTTTGTCAAAAACTCTACCGGTGGAATTGTAATCGTCGTGCCGGTGATGTTTAAACCAAACTTTTCCGACACTATTGTTAATTCATACTCACTCCCACATCGAATGGTATCCTGTCCGGCGAGGCGATAGGCGCCATAATACACTGTCTCTACTTCCGGTTCTTCTTCATCTGCATTTCGTCTTCCGGGACCACGGTGTTTGAATATCTGGAACGAATCCGCCACTGAAACCCATTCGAAAACTATTATTTTTCCATATGAAGGTGAACCCTCCTGGATGTTGGTAACAAATACTTGCGCGGTAGTATCGTGAATCATTGGAAGGATTTCATCGTATTCATCGATATTGGGTTCTCCCTGATCCGGCAACCCGTTTCCCTCGCCGTCATCCCTGCCGGGAAAGCCCTCGTCTTGTCCTTCTATTCCATCTTCGCCGAGATCGTCATTTAGCGGTTCCCCGGCATCCCATTTGCCATTGCCATTGAGATCCGAAAATGGGGACCAGTCGCCATCGTCATCAAACCCATTGAACACCACTGTATCGTCTATCGCAATTGACCGGTCAATGCGAACAATAGAATTTTCAGGATGAACGGGATCAAAAACAGCTTCAACACGTAACTCGGGAACATAGGATTCATAATCCTTTGAAAATGTCGTTATATCGAGATCCTTCTCACAACCGGCGCCTAATATGATTAAGCATACGGACAGTAAAGCAAATATGATAGTTCGCATTAAAAAATTTGAATGGTTAAAGTTCAAATTCCACTCCTATGGTAGGAATAATAGGAAACATCCCTATCGCCGATACCCGTGATGGCGATTTTGAATGATCCCAATTATAAATCAACACGTTAAAATGATTGGTAAAATTAATGACCTGTATTTTTAATTTACCGGTAATCCCAAAGGGTGAAATGTTGCGCGTCCAGCCGATGTCACCCCGGATATATTTAGGATAGTTCTCTGAATTTTTACGCCCGTAAATATTTACAAGGTTTTGATAGGGATTGTCGATGTCTCCAAAATTGCTTTGTGTGTACACTTTACCCAAAACCGGCGTATAAGGCTGTCCACTGGATGTTGTCAACGTCAGGCTTATGCGGTTTCTTATATTTATTTTATAATTCAAAAATAGATTGAATATATGCGGGCGGTAGTAATTGGGATAATATACTTCATCATCAGACGCAACGACTTTCCCGTCGCCGTTAAAATCAATTCGTTTCTGAACGTAATTATACGAATATCCCAACCAGCCTGTTAATTTCCCGTTTAATTTCCGAATCAGAAGCTCAATGGCCCGGGCTTTTCCGGTTCCGGCGATAAAATCATCAGTATCGATGGCCGGGTTATTGTTCGGATTATTCCCCAATAAATAAGAATAAGGTTTATAATATGTTTCTATGGAACCAGTGAATCCCTCCCCAAGCCACCGCTCAACTCCAAGAATAATATGCTGATTTGATGCTGCCTTGAGATATTTTGGAATGGGCTCCCAGAAATCGACAATCCGTAAAATCTGATTCTCGTCATTAGTCGTGAACAGAAATTGATAAAACTTCCCCCAGCTCCCCTTTAATACCGTATTTTCTGTGAGGTTATATTTGATACCAAATCGAGGTTCGATATATAAGCGCTTATGTATCTCGTATTTTGTTATTCGAATGCCAAATTGAAGCGAAAGCAAGGCGCTTGGTTTCCATTGGTCCCGGACAAAGAACGATGAAATCATTGGGCTCTGAGATATATCAAAAAACTTTACGTCGTCAAGCATTTGTTTGAAGCTTATCCCAAGTCTCTTTAGTTCTATACCAAATGTCAATGTATGATAGCTGTTTAAATAGCAATACACCTTCTCTCTAAGACTAATATCCTCCACACTATTTTGTACCAGAATCCTGGTAGAGGCTTTTCCCGCCACGCTGTCCACACTGTTGAAACTCAGATCAACATCAAATGAATACACCGTCTTTGACAGGTTCATTTCAGAAAAGTAGCGCGAATTCGGAACATAGCGCCATTGAAGGTTCGATGTGCTGTTGCCCCAGTCCCAATCAAAATTTATTTCACCGGACAAATCCCTGTCAATAATGAACGCCAATCTGTCCCGCCCCGTAAAAGTTGAGAAAGAAAGCCTGTTTTTCTTATTTATATCCGAAACCATTTTGATCTGACTGTCCCAGAAATAATATTTCCAGCTCTGATCGCTCTTTTTTATCCAATAATATAGCTTCGCCAGCTGATCAAAATATGTTCTACGCAGTGAAATCATCCAGGAGCCACGATAAAGCGGACCCTCCATTAGCACCTTACTACTGAGCGCTGAAATTTCACCTTTCACCCCACTTAGGTCCCAATATTTTGCCAATGGCGTTCCATCTGTCAGTTTTCCTGATATCGAATTACCTTCTTTGCTTGTAATATTCAGCACCGATGATATTCTGCCGCCATACTCTACCGGATAACCACCGGCTAAAAACTCCGCATCGGCAATTGCGTCTGCATTGAATGTCGAAAAAACACCTCCAATATGGTATGGGTTATATACTTCCGCGCCATCCAGCAATATCAGGTTCTCGTCCGGGCTTCCGCCGCGTACGATTAATGCCGAAGAAAAGTCGTTTTGAGACGTCACTCCGGGTAGCATCTGGATCGATCGAAATAAGTCTGGCTCGATAAATGCCGGAGCTGCCTTTACTTCGCGAAAAGAAATGTTTGTCCGGCTGATTTCCACCTTTTCCTTAAAGCGGATACGTTCAGCCGTAACAATAATGTCTTCACCTTGAATACTTTCCCGATCAAGCTCTGTGTCTATCCGAATATCGCCGCCAAACGGCATCGATACGTCACAATCCTCCGTTTTATAGCCGACATAGGAAACCCGCAAAGTATAATCACCCGCCGGAATACCGGATATCACAAAATACCCATACGTATTACTAGCTGACCCGATACCCTGACCGACCAGTACGGTATTGGTATACATTAACGGCTCGCCTGTCTCGGAATCCCGAATATATCCACTGATACGACCATCGGATTCCCGAGAAAACAATTGCGTTCCCGAAACCATGTATATCAGAAAGATAACATATATACACAGGTTATTGAGATATTCTTTTCGCATTCAGGAAAAAATTAAGTGAATTATTATTAAAAACTAACTGTTTTCTATTTCTATTAAAGCCACAGCTGACGGTCAAGGCTGCGATACTGGATGGCTTCGGCTAAATGCTCAGGGTGGATTTCAGCAATGCCCGCCAAATCCGCAATTGTGCGGGATACTTTCAAAATACGGTCATACGCACGAGCGCTGAGACCCAATTTTGAAATAGCGTTATGCAGCAAAGTCTCTCCCGTCTTGTCAATTCTACAAAATCTACGAATCAGCTTCGTCTCCATAT
>JAHIOG010000596.1 GCA_018895675.1 bacterium | reverse complement strand
CTGATTTTTGATTTAGATTTCTGGCAGCGCTTACCTCATGACGCTGCTTTTTTATCCAGAGGGGAACATTTATTGAAACCATAAACGCTAACGGATCTTTGCCGCTGTCCTTAACAGGGCTGTCCCCGGGAGTATATTTTTCACCGGTTAGGATCCAATCAAAGCCCAAACCGAAATCGGGGTAATAACCCAATTTCGATTGTTGTAGATTTGCTGATGCCATTGATTTTTGTTCCCGTAGTTGCTGTACTGATGGGTTTTGAGTAACGATGATGGAGTCCAAATATTCTCTGGATAGTAAAACTGGCGTCACGGTCAGTGATTCCGGCAGATGGATATTGGTCAGCGTATCGGCATTAAGAAGAGATTGAAACGTGCTGATCAGCGGTGATTGTCGGGTTTTCAATGAACGCAACTCTTCCTCAAGTTTTATACGTTCAATCTGGACCTGAATGAGATCAGTATAGGAACGGGATGCTGTTTTATAGCGGGTCTGTACCAGGTTTTCCCATTGTTTGACCAGTTCTAACTGATTTTCTGTAATGGAAATCGACTGTTGCAGGAAGTAATAGTCATAATACGTGTTGTGCAAGTTGGTACGGAGTTCATAGATCATAGTGCGAAGTTTTTGATATTCAACACTTGCCTGAAGAGATTGAATATTTTTTTTGACACTCAATTTTTTCAACCAGGGAATAGGTTGAGAAAAACTGATTTTATATTCTTGCGGACCAACGGCTGTTTCAACAGAGGTAAGGAAATATCCGAGGGAAATCGTAGGATTTGGTATTCTGGTTGAGGTTTTAACCCTGTCCCTGGCGGCCTGCCAATTGTGATATGCTGCCTGAATAGACGGATTTTGCTTGATAGCATACTGCTCATAAGATTCCAGAAACGGATTATCGGATTTTACATATTGAATTCGTTCTAACGAGAGAGGGAGAGCCGTATTATCCGCTTTCCCGAATGCGGCTGTAAGGCGGTAACCGGTTACTATGATCAGAATGAATATAAATTTTATTGATGTTGTAGTTGTTAGTCCTTTCATAAAATTTTTCCTTCCGTTGTCTTGTTATAATGGCCTTTTTCTGATCGTCCATTGGGTGATCAGACGCGACTCAAAAGAACGGAGAAAAATTCTATATACGTAGAGGACTATTTATCTGAATATTCGGTGGGGGGATATATACATTTTTAATGAAAGTTGTATAAGGGACAGCAGTACAGTAATCAATGTCGGTTTCTGTGGTCAACATTTGAGAAAGTTGATAAGTGGAATTGTCGGTTGAAAGAATAGAAACGGTGGGTAAGACAATCACCATCTCAATACTGCATCCATCGGAAGCCTGCTCGCAACTGTTTTCTTCGACTGATAAGCGGCAACAGCATTCCGGCTCGCAACATTGTTGGTCACAGGAATTCAGATGGTAATATGCCACACCATTCGTACAAGTGATCAACAATATCATGATTATATATATTAAGCGTCTGAACATTCTACTTATTTGAGGATGCTAAACTATAGACGTTGCATCCAAATTCTTCTTTTGTTTTTCGTGATAATTCTTTATCGCAGCTTCCAGGGCTTCTTCAGCAAGGTTTGAACAATGCATTTTTACCGGCGGCAAGCCGTCCAAAGCCTCGGCAACGACTTTGTTGGTAATCTGCCGGGCTTCATCGATTGTTTTACCTATTACGAGCTCAGTCGCCATTGAGCTTGTGGCTATAGCGGCGCCGCATCCGAAGGTTTTGAATTTGGCGTCAATAATTACGTTATCTTTTACTTTAATATACATCTCCATGACATCACCGCACATCGGATTTCCCACATGCCCGATTCCATCGGGATTTTCAATTTCACCCACATTGCGGGGATTTCTGAAATGATCCATCACTTTTTCGCTGTACTGTTCCATTATTCCAGTTCCTTATTTTTTATAAAGTGGCGACATGGCACGCAATTTTTTGACTATACCAGGCAGCACTTCGATAACGTGTTCAAGCTCGTCTTTGGTCGTCT
>JAHIOG010000595.1 GCA_018895675.1 bacterium | reverse complement strand
GTCTATCGAAAAAACTGCAGCTATTTCAATTAAATAATGACACGAGCGTCACTGCCAAAGACCCGAAACAGCCATAACCATTCTCGACCGTTCGCACAGTTTCATGATAAGTCTGTGGTATAAATGATGGTGAACTATTCAAATAAACAGATAAATTCCGGTCGTATCCGATTATAACCAAACCGGTCGGTTGTTCTGTCCTATTTGAAAAATCAAACCTGATAAACCTCGCTCCATCGCTCTCATTGGATAATTGTTTTTCTAAATAATATCCATCAAAAAACAGGTAGATATTATACTGGTATGTATCGGAAGTCAGCAGTAACTCAAACTGCACGGTTTTATCTGTAACTGATAAGCTTTGGGGCACAAGAGCCGGTTTGACCGGTACTGTGGTTTCTCCCTTTAGAACAGGGAAATCTCCCGATATAATTTCTAAGAAGTAGTGCTGTCCCGGCTGCGGATTAAAGCCGCTGTTAAAATAATAGCCTTCTTCAGTTGTATCCGGACTTGATATAAAAACCGACTCAAATCCAGTAAGAGAATCGGTAAGCTGAACCCATGCGTCGGTGATAAAGATATCAACTCCTTCATACATCTCTTCAGTGGTCACAGCTTTTTCCACATGGATAAATGAACTCCCCGGGATATCATCGGCCCGTAAAACACCAAAAACATTAAGTCCCGGCTCAAACTCGGTATCAATGATCTTCTTAGGCATGGGTCCGGGTTGAGTTGGCAAATCGCAGGTGCTTACGCCTGCTAATCCCAAAACCATTATTAATAAAATTGAACACTTAACTTTATTCATCGTCCACCTAAAACCGAATACTATACCCGGCTGATATATTGGGTAAAATTTCAAAATCAAAACCGTAATAACCGTAATCCGGGAAATAAAAATACCACTGCGGATCCCGGTGTAAAAATAAAATATTCCGGATCGTCATCGTAAAAATCGCATCGTCTGCACCAAGGTACTCAGCCAGGTAATAACCAAATCCGCTGCATAGTTTTTTCTTCCAGCCAATATCCCAAACCAATCGCGGAGGATAGCGGACATTATTTTTAGCAGGCGTTAAATTTGTTGTGGATAAGCCGAGCATGTTTGTCAGAGGATCGTAGCTGTAGTGCATCAACATTCCTGTTTCCCAGGTTTTCGGGAATCCCGATGTGAACTGAAACGTGGAACTGGCAGTGATATCCTCCGTCAATTTATACAACAATACCGCTTTGAGATTATGAGGTTGGTCACCATCGAAGAGAACAATTTTACCATTTAAAAGTGATGGATAATTGCGGTTGCCGTGGGCGTAGGTATATCCTATCCAGCCTGACAATTTTCCAATCTCGCCTCGCAGCAGCAGCTCAAAACCGTATGCTTCTCCCCTGCCCTGTTCGATGGTTTCCGGTTGATCCACCGACAACCAGCCGGATTCATAAGCATAGCGATACAGTATCCGTAAATCCTTGTAATACACCGTTGCCGAATAGTCTATACGTTCTGATAATTTTCCTTCGATTCCAAGAATATGATGAATGGAAAAAATCGGGTCGTAGCCTTTCAAACTATTATAATAATCCAAAAACTGGACAAACTCATCGTTCCTGGAATCCATAGTTGTCAAATATTGATAATAATGACCGTAAGCCATTTTCAAACGTGTTTCATTGAACCGGAAAGTCGCTGATAATCGCGGTTCGAATCTCCATCGATTTTTCATTTTATCTCGGGAGTTACGCAACCCGATTTTTAGCAATAATTTGCCGATCTCGATTTTATCCTGAAGAAATAATGCCTGCAATGTGGTATAATGAGTCGTGGAAACCTTATCCAGATCGAACCGGCCCAGACGATTATCAAACCGCAGACGATTAATTTCCAGCCCGATCTTCCAGGTCTGATTCAAAAATGTAAAATAGGACAAATTGGCTTTGGCTGTGATATCGGATATTGAATTTTCTATCCGAGTCTTGAAATCCAATGAAATATCGGTTTTAGTTGCCGTATCTTCAAAAGCATAACTGAAGTAGGTTTGATTATCAACGTCAGATCCGGAATAGTAAAGATGAGATTCAAAGAGCAAATTGGGCGTCAGAACCGTATGAGTCTGGATTCCAAACGCCCGGTTATTTGTATTTGTGATGAAACCTTCCTCAAAATTTTGAAAAATTGAATCGGGAAAAAACAACATCAGATTATCAATGCTGTAATCCATATAATCCCGGGCATAAAAAGCCGACAACCGAATTTTAGTTTTATTCAATGTTGTTTGATATGCGCCATTAAAATCCGCCATGATGTTCGGCGATCCCATTAGCACGCGAAAACTGAGATCGGAAATAATTCTTCCGGAAATCATCGCCGTGGCATGTTGCCCCGCCGGGAACTCAATTGCGCCGGTTATCCCGGAAGTGGATGGTCTGAATTCACCGTGAACCTCACTCTGGTGCCCTTCCCGGGAGCTTATATTAAGGATAGATGAATTGCGACCGCCGTATTCAGCGTCAAATCCACCGACCAGCATCTCGATATTTTTGATCATATATGGATTGAAGATCGCCTTTGAAGCCATAAAGTGCTGAGGATTGTAGATCGTCATACCGTCCAGCTGCACTAAATTCTCGCCGGGGTCACTGCCGCGAACATAATATTGCGGTGAAGCGGGATCGGAAATTGTGACGCTTGGTGAAAATTTAATCAATTTAAACACATCTTTTCCAAGCTGCGGTATTTCGGTCAATACGGCCGGATCAACTTCAAAGCTGGAAATATCCATATCTTTCTGAATGATCGATCCTCTTTGCCCGATAATTTCAACTGCTTCGGTCCGGATACTGCGCGGGTTTAAACTTATATCTTCGAAAAAAATGTTTTTACTTTTCAGATCAACGGTTTTGAATAATTCTTCGTATGCAATATGGGAAAAGTGCAGGACAACAGCTCCGGGATTTATATCGCGGATGATAAAAAATCCTTTGACGTCTGTCGCGGCTCCCTTGGAGGTCCCTTTTAGCAACACATTAACACCAATGATCGTCTCACCGGTTGCCCGATCGGTCACATACCCGGAAATACTCGCCGCAAATGCCGAAAGACTAAACAAAATCAGCGTGATGATATAAAGGAACTTTTTCATGGCAGAATAATTCCCACAGTCAACAGAAGCCCAGGCTCGAACCGATCGATAACGTCGGGTAATATATTGATTTCACCATGCAGACCAAGTCCGAAAAAGAGTCCTTTATGATATACCGGGCGATATTCAAATGCCGCCGTCACGCCGATATTAATTAAAAACAAATTCCAGAAATCCAGATGGGAATAATGATGAGAATCAAAATTGTTAAATCCAAAGCGGTATGTAACATTGAGTTTCCGCAATAATCTGTCATTAATTCTTCGGTACCAATGCTGGTCTTTTCCGCCAATCGCGATGGATTCATGATATGTTGATTTCCGGTAGTAGATTCCGGGAGAACCGCGGATATAGGATGTTTGTTGATCGGGCGGGAAATCCAATGTCAGGTGAGCGTTCACAATAAATCCGTCGCTCAATAAAATTAGATCATACCAGTTGATCAACTGACGGCGATAAAGATAGGGGTATAAACGTTTCTTATAATCTTTTTGGGTTATCACAGACGCTTGTTTTGTCATCCACTGATCCATAAGCGCCGCGATAGCGACTTCGCTTTTCTGCTTTTTCTTTCGTTTAATGGTGAATTCCCACATCCAATTGCTGATCACCTGATCGTTTGTATCAACAAGCACTGAATATCCATTTAGTTTTCGACCTTTATTAAGAAGCGGTTTTCCATCGGTCCACAAAGTAAGATTCTTGATATGTAAGGCGCCGGACGTTTTTACCGAGTCACGGCTGATATATTTCTGCAATGCGCTTCCAAGTGGCTCCTGAAGAACAACAAATTGATCAACCGGTATGTACTTCCATTTCTTGGTCTGTTGAATACCGATGACCTGCTCCGGCAGATTTCGATCATCGATGATGTTTACAGAAAGATTGTCGGTAGATTTCAATGAATCAACCGGCAATTGAACTACCAATGTATCGGAAATGAAATGGGATATGTCAAATTTTGAACCGGATATGAGACTAACCGGCACTAAGCATAAGCAGAATATTTTTACTTGTCGCAGAATCATAGATAGAGTTTAGTTTTATAACAATCAGTCTTCGCCGTTCATCCGATTGATAATTATTTCAGCGACATCCGGAATAGATTGTTCCTCCGAAACAGATATCCATGTCGCCACCAGCTGATTCCGGAACCAGGTCAGCTGGCGCTTGGCATAACGACGGGTATTGCGCTTGATATTTTCCACCATCTCGTCAAAACTGCATCTCTTATCGAGATAAACAATCATTTCCTGATACCCTAAGGTTTGTAATGCGTCCATATCTCTACGCCAGCCCGATCGCAGAATTCGTTTCACTTCATCTTCCAACCCATCAGCGATCATTTGATCCACACGCTTATTAATCCGTTCATATAATTTCTCACGTTCCGTTGTCAGCACAAATATCCGGTACGGAAACGGTGGACTGGTTTCCTGTGTTTTGTAATGCTCGCTGGGTGGTTTTCCGGTGACCTCATAGATTTCCAGCGCACGGGTAATGCGCTTAATATCGTTTATATGAGTCTTGATTGCTAAATCCGGGTCGATATCCACCAAACGGTTGTACAGCGCCGTGGAGCCTTTCTCTTTCAGTTCCGACTTGATTTTTTGGCGAACAGTTGCATCGGTGACACTCTCCAGAAAGATTCCCTGTATTACCGCTTTGACATACATCCCGCTGCCGCCCACAAAAACCGGCAATCTACCACGCGACAGGATTTCTTTCACTGTTTTCAACGCTAATTCACGGTAGCCGCCGGCGCTGATCTGCTCGGTCAGCTCAAGAATATCGATCAAATGATGCGGAATTTCCTGTTGTTGCCGAAGTGTCGGTTTGGCGGTGCCTACATCCAGCCCCTTATACACTTGCCGCGAATCGATAGAAATTATCTCGCCATCCAGCCGCCTGGCTAGTTCAATTGCCGTTGCCGTCTTTCCAACGGCTGTTGGACCGACAATAAAGGGAATTTTTTGAATTAATTTATTGGATAACGTTCTGGTACTCACAATAAACAGCTACGCCCTCTCAAACCGTTTATCCAGTTCCTTCAGACTCAAATTAATAATTATCGGGCGTCCATGGGGACAAAAATAGGGATTTTGAGTGGCAAAAAGATTATCCACCAGGTTTCTCATTTCTTCTTCAGTCAATTTATCGCCGGATTTGATTGCCGCCTTGCATGAATAAGATGCGGCGACCTTCGACTGAATACTGGTGTCTTTGGTGCCGAATTCCTGATAATGATCGATGATTTCTTTGATAATTGTGGACTCATTTCCCCAGGTCATACCTGCCGGGACAGCTTCAACCGCCACCGTGTACTTGCCAAATTCTCTTACACTAAAGCCAATTTTCTCAAGAAACGGCAACACTTCCAGTAGCATTGAAAAATCGGTCACGGATAATTCCACGATTTGAGGAAACAACAGCTGCTGAGCTTTCCAGGATTCCTCCGACATGGCTTTCATTGCATTATCGTAGAGAATCCGTTCGTGGGCGACATGCTGATCGATTATCGCCAGACCTGATTTGATCTGAGTAATGATATATTTATTATGAACCTGGTACAGGGGAACGTCCGGACGATATTCGACTTCCGGCTCCGGCACACCATTTTCGATAAACCGTTTTGCCCGACGCGTCCACTGCCCTTCCGGTCTGCGCCGTGTAAAATGAAGGGACATCTCGGTTTGAGATTGGAGTTGTTCAATCCTATGATTGACACGTTCTTCATTAAAATCTTCAGAAATATCTGCCTGTTCGGAGTGTTCTGTCACAGGCTCTTTTTGGCTGGTTTCTTCACGATGAGAAGTTGGGGTTGATGAATAATAATGTTCCGGCGTGAAACGGCTGAGATCGGGAATCACATTCATAATTTCTTTAAGCCCGGCTTTGACACTTTCTTCTAAAAAACGGTAGACCTCGTTTTGCTCTCTGAATTTCACTTCCATTTTCGACGGATGTACATTCACATCAACCGTCACCGGATCCAGTTGAAGATGAAGGCAATAAAACGGATATTCGCCCCTCGACACCAGTTTTGAATATGCCGAACTGATCGCGTGATTCATCAGGCGATCGGTGACGAAACGCTTATTGACGTAAAAATATTGGTCGCCTCGCCGAGCCCGGACGAGATTCAGATTCCCGATGTATCCCGATACAGACATTCCCTGTATTGTATTTTCGATCCGGATCAAATTGTCCGCATAGTCACTCGAATGAAGGTTGCAAATCCGGTCTTTCAGTTCCTCGGAACGCAATCGGTACACCTCATGATCATTATGAATAAGATTGAAATGGACCTGCGAATGTATCATGGAAAATTTGCGAATGACGTCAACTATATGGCGGAATTCAACTTCCCGGCTTTTTAAAAACTTGCGCCTTGCCGGAACATTATAAAACAGGTTTCTGATTGAAATATTTGTTCCCGGTTTAGGCGCTACTGGTTTGATATCCCGGAAACTGCCGCCTTCGATTCGCAATTCATAACCGACATCGGCGTCTTTTTCAGTAGTAACCGCATCCACAATGGAAACAGCGGCAATACTTGCAAGGGCTTCCCCCCTGAATCCCAGGGTCCGGATAGCCATCAGGTCTTCAATGGTATGGATTTTACTTGTCGCATAGCGCTCAAAAGCCAGTAACAGGTCATCCTTTCCCATTCCATCGCCATTATCGGCTACCCGGCAGAGTGTTTTACCTCCATTCCTGATGACGATAGTAATCTCTGCAGCGCCGGCATCTAGGCTGTTCTCGACCAGTTCTTTGATGATCGAAGCAGGTCGCTGGACGACTTCACCTGCGGCGATTTTATTGGTCAACTGATCGGAGAGTATTTTAATTTTCGACATAATTATTTCTATTGCCCGCGAAACACACAAAAATACACTAAAATATTCTTTTCTTTTATATAAAATTCAAAACACGCTCCAATAATAGCATAACTTTCATCAGGATAAATAAGCCCAGTCACTTCTTAACTCTAAATAGTTTTTTCGTGTATTTCGTGTATTTCGTGGGATTCCTCTTTACATTTCCGCAATTCTCTTATCGACCCGGTTCATTATCCGCCTGACTATTTTCTGACCTGCCTGTCTTAGCTCAGCCACGCTTTTCTTCATTGCGCCGTTAAATTCCTGATCGTCGATGCCGGACAGGTTAATGAGAACATTTAGTCCGGCGCCTTTGATTGCCGTATCAGCCGATAATGCCGCTACGCCGGCATCGCTGATTGAATTGACATTACCATATTTTGATACGACTTCGGTCAGTTCCAACACCTTTAAACAGATTTCCATTACCTGTAAGGGAACATTCGCTGCATTCCTGCTAGCCTCCTGTATCGCAGCCTGTCGTCTGGTTTTATCCTCAGTGGTTTTTTTCGGTAAGCGGAAACACGCCATCACTTCATTAAACGCCGCCGTATCCAGATCGACAAATCTCAGCAGTTCGTCCTTTAAT
>JAHIOG010000594.1 GCA_018895675.1 bacterium | reverse complement strand
TTTGTTCATTTTAACTACGAATTACGCTAATTATACTAATTATTTTTTTCTTAATTCGTTAAATCCGTGTTCCGAAGGAACTCCTTTGGAGTAATTAGTAGTTGTTGATGAATCTTTCATATTTTAGGGAAGGTTCGCCAAAGTTCACTAAAAGCCCAAGTTTGAATTTGGTCGCTTTAACCCCGTTTAATAAATTAGTCATTATCATCTTCAAAATAATATTTAAGTCGGTTTTTGATATACCTTTAATAACCTAAACAAAATACATTACTATTACACAGGGTGAAGATAATTGATGATTTGCGCTCGATGATTATCGCATAGTTCTTTTACAGCCTTTGTTTCGAGGATTTACCCCGTGTAATATCAATTAATTGCTTTCTATTGATCCTTCTTAAAAATTAATGATTCCATCGGGGCATCAATACTTCTCTATAAAATTATTACACAGGGTTCACCCCGTGTAATAGAAGAACGATATGCATTTGTTACTCATAAAAACATAATTATTACATGGGGTAAACCCCATGTAATACTTTGTAAATTTACTAACTTGCCATTTTTATTTTCTTGTTATTACACGGGGTAAACGGCTTCTAAAAAGCCGGGACCGAGCTCCCGATGTACTTCCATGCAAGCGCCGATGATTTTGTAACTTTCTTCCTTGTAAATCAGATTATTCATTAATTACCTCTAAGTTTTTTCATTTTTTCCTCTCGCAAAGAGCGCCAAGTACGCCCCAGTGAAATATGCTTCGCCCAAATAAAATAGGCTTTAACACCGCTTGATTAAATTCTGAATTGATATGAGCAAGCATTTTATTGGGTAAACATTTCACGGGACAGGCAAAGATTTTTATTGTTTTCTCTCGCAAAGAGCGCAAAGAGCGCTAAGAATATTATGTATTTTAGAGTGTGTCATATTATTAAAGAATTTATTTTAAAAATTAACTTTGCGATCTCTGCCCCGAAGGGGTCCCTTTGGGACGGGCGTGGCGAGAAATATTCTTCTCTTGAAAAGAGCGCTAAGATAACTTTTATTATTTTTTCTGTCAGGAGCCAGATCTAAAGATTTTTTTATACTCATTTCCTTTTATCGTAAGCCGGTATTTCTGATTTTTGCTTTTTGGTTTATCCGGGATAGTCATTTCAATTAGACTGTTTTTTAGTGCAGGAATAAGATAGTTCAATCTAAAATATTCACGATCTGATAATACTAATTTCTTTTGCAATTCCTCACGTGTCATAGCCCCATCTACTATCTCAACCAGTTTTTCAACTTGCGGGGTAACTTGCGGGGTAACTTGCGGGGTAACTTGCGGGGTAACTTCCAAATTGGTAACTACAGTTTTAATAAAATCTCCCCGCGGGATTATTTCAAGTTTAAGATTCGGACAATCGGCCAGGTATTTCCTTATTCGAATAAAACCAGTTCCGTATTTTTCGATATCTCCCCGTAAATAAAACGCTTCCGCAAGTAATTTATTTCTATGCACGGCAATGTAGTTGTCGGTTTGCAATTCTTCAGGAGTTAAACCGCCCATCAGGCTACCCGGATTTGTTAATTCAATCCTATTATCATAAATCTTGATGATCACATCGGTGGGGTTGCGGTAGTCCTTATGAATAATGGCATTTACCCCGTTAGATAAAATTACTTTTCATAAAATTCATTGACCTACACAATTATCTATCAAACGGGGTGAAGTAATAATTCCCTGATGACAGGTAGTGGATATTGCCATTTTTCTTTCCTGCGGATTTCTTCGGTGAATTCAAAAGCAAGGCTGATATTTTTCTTAATAAAAGTCATTGCTTCGTTTACCGCGGTAGCAAGCGGTAATTTTATTAACACATCATCAATGATTACGTCAGGCGCTTTAAATCTGCCAATATGTATGCCCGTATGATGCGCTCCAAACAGCAAAAGGGCGGCAAAAGTAGCTTTCCCTTTTTGGGTAATTCCTGTTTTTTCAAGATTTAAATGATTATCATCAGACAGTTCGATGCGGCCTTTATTTTTCACTTCGTTAAAAAAGGATGATATAATATTCGGGAACAGTTCATTAACGGATTCATCAACCAAAAAAGAATCGAAAGAACTATTGACGCTGCGTAACTGCATTTCAACTATTTCATCCAAGGGAACGAGATGGTTTGAAGCGCCAATTCTGTTATAGTACCTGCCTTTGCATGATACCGGTTTTATAGGATATTCCTGAACAATAATTTCAACAATAGTGGTTCCATCGAACTCAATAAGATTTATAGCAGGAAATAACTGTGGTTGTGTTGTCTGCTTGATCTTATTCGTCCAATCTTTGATTATTTCTGCATCGGCATGAACACCTTTTATCGTTCCATCATTACTAACTCCGATAAGTACAGTTCCTCCAGTAGAATTTGAGAAAGAACAGATAGCTTTTATAACCTCTTCACCAAAATTTTCCTTGAATTCAGAACGTTGATGTTCTTTGTTTTCTATTATATCGAGTATGCGTTTGAGCATGATGTGTTTCAGTCTGAAATTTTATTATTTTTATTATGCTGGTCTTTGTAAAGATAATCGATTCTTTTTGTGTTAAATGTTGAGGCACGGCGGATTATACCGTGGACGATGTAGCCTTTTTCGAGGAGAAGTTCTGTTCACCCTGTTAGATAATATCATTTTGTTAATAGACCCTATATTAAACAAGGTACTTGTCCCGTAATACAATTTTCCACTTGTTTTGTCTATCTAACGGGGTAAAGATAGGAGCCGTCTCTTGCCCTGTTAGATAATATCCTATAGTTTTTAATATCTCTATATAAATTAGGAATGTGTTTCATCTGACAATTTTACTTTTATTATAGTATATCTAACGGGGTGAAGCCGGTTATGCCGGTGATAAGGGCTTTTTTCATTTTAAACTACGAATCCTTTTTTTAACTACGAATTACGCGAATTACACGAATTATTTTTATTATTTTTCTTTTCGTGTCCATTCGTGCCTGCCTCGCCGTAGCGGTGGTAATTGGTAGTTGTTTTAAAATCTTTCATTTTTAAGGTTTGGTTCCCCAAAGTTTACCAACAGTTCAAGGTTGAATTTTGGCGCTTTGAAATAATTTAATAATCTGTAAACGGTGATCGTCAGTTAACGCCTTTACGGCTTTGGTTTAACGCCAGTTTCTTCGCTAAGTCTTGTACCTAGATCACCGGCAAGAATGATTACTTTCATTGATTATTTTCCAATTTATTAACAAACCATCTGTACGTCTTTGATATACCATCAATTAGGGTTGTAGTAGATTTCCATCTCATTTGTTTGAGCCTTGTTACATCTAATTTTTTTACATGCATACCATCTGGTTTTGTTGTGTCGTATTTTATAACACCTCTATATTCTGTTACTTCTTTATCCAGTGATGCTAATTCACTTATACTGATATCTTCACCAGTTCCGATGTTAATATGTGTTATTCCATTGTTATAAATATCAGTTGAATCAACGTTATTCATGATAAAAAATACAGCGTCAGACATATCATCAACATAGAGAAATTCGCGTTTCGGTTGGCCTGAACCCCAAATCTTCAAACTGACGTTTGAGGAATGCTGGATGCTTGATACTGGATGTTGAATGTAAGCTATCCCGTATTTTGATAAGATTTCGAGAATATCGTTCTTGGCTGATTTACCTTTAATATTTTCGATTGGATATTTAGCGAGGTCACTACGAATGGTACACCAATCGTCGTTTTCCAGGCATTTCGCCAGATGCATTTTACGAAGAATTGCGGGGAGAACATGGGAGGTTTCCAGATTAAAGTTATCATTAGGACCGTAGAGATTGGTCGGCATGACAGAGAAGAAATTACAACCGTATTGACGGTAATAATTCTCACACATCTTTATTCCGGCAATTTTAGCAATGGCATAGGGTTCGTTGGTTGGTTCCAGTGGGCCAGTTAATAGATATTCTTCTTTCATAGGTTGAGGACAGTTTTTTGGATATATACAGGAACTACCCAAAAATATTAGTTTTTTCACCTTGTTCAAATATGCCGCATGGATAATATTGGATTCAATCATAATGTTGTCATAAATGAATTCGGCGCGGTAGGTGTTATTTGCCAGAATCCCCCCAACTTTTGCCGCTGCAATAATGACATATTCCGGTTTCTCTCTTTCGAAAAAGTCATTAGTTTGCTGTTGGTTGCGGAGGTCATATTCGGGAAAGGGGGTGAAGACGAGGTTGGTGTAGCCTTCGGAGGTGAATTTGCGGACTAAGGCGGAGCCGACTAGACCGGTGTGACCGGCGATGTAGATTTTAGAATCTTTTTCCATAAAATACCTTTAACTACGAATTACGCGGATTACACTAATTTTTATTTTAATTATTTTAGTGAAATTTGTGCTCCGAGGAGTCTCTTCGAGATAATTAGTAGTTTGATTATTTTTCATTGATAAAGCGTTCATATTTTAGGGAAGTTTCCCCGAAGTTGACTAATAGTCCAAGTTTGAATTTTGTGGCTTTTAGGTAATTAATGATTTGCGCACGATGATTGTCGCATAGTTCTTTTACAGCCTTTGTTTCGAGGATTATTTTGCCATAACAGAAGAAATCTGCTACATATTTCTTTTCAAGTTCAATATCTTTATAAACGATAGATAAAACTTTTTCTTGTTCAAAGGGAATATGTTGTTTTCCGAATTCGATTGCTAAAGCTTCTTGATAGACGGCTTCAAGAAAGCCAGGGCCGAGCTCCCGATGTACTTCCATGCAAGCACCGATAATTTTAAAGCATTCTTCTTTGTAAATCAGATCAACCATTATTTCTGTCCGCTAATGACACGGAATATTTTTGTCCACTAATTACACCCCAGTACGGTCCCCGAAGGATCGGGGCAGGCTATTCCCTGTTAAATATTGCTTCGCATTTCACAGGGTAAACTTCCCTATCCCATAGGTCACGGAGGACTCCCTGGGAGGATCTCCATGAGACGGGGCAGGCCCCGATACACTTCGTTACGGGGTAAACAGAGCAGGCGGGCGGTTATTCCTATTTAATTTAAGAATTTTATCTTTATCCGAAGTCTATCCGAAGTTATCGAAGTGTATAACATCGGTATTTTTTCTCACCTTTTGCCAATCAATTATTATGCGTCTATTCGTCGCAGCAAATATTCTTCGGTCACTTCTCCTCTGAATATGACTGGTGCTAAAATATAATCGCTCACTAATCGTTCACTAATCGTTCAATTCGTATCTTAATGTTCTACCTTTACCAATTCTTCTTAATATACCCTTTTCCACCATAAGGTTTAATTCTTTTGCTGAAACAACTTTACCAATTTCATTTATTTCTCTATATTCTCTGTTGGCAATGTATCTGTGTTGCCTCAAATACTCTATTGCTTTTCTTTGTCTCTCATTCAATTTCTGTGATAGTAAATATTCTTCTGTTAATTTAGATTTTCTTAAGGTAACTACAAAACTTGTTCCTGTCTCTTCAAATTCTGGCTCAGGAAGTTCCCATTCTTTACACCACTTTATTATTTTATTCGTACCTGTACCCACCTCCTCCACATATTTTACCCAGAAAAAAGATCTCGCAATCAGAGGGTTTCTAGGAATGGAATCGTGTTTTGTCTTTAATTTTTCTATCGTAAGACCTGGTGGTAAACACCCTGGATTCCAAATCTCCATCCTATCATCAAAGATCCTAATCTGAATACTTGATGCAGTTTTATAATCTCTATGTGCTAAAGCATTTGATAACGCTTCTCTTATTGCCCTGGGCGGATATAACCATTTTTCCTGCCTTTGGAGCTTGTCTTCTTCTATCCAAGCCCGCTTGGGAATATGCTCAAAGATAAAGTCTTCTGCCTTTTCAAGTTGATTTAAAATATCCCCTTCTATTATTTTAAAATCGAGCATGTCTTCAGTCACATCAGTACCTTTGAATCTAACAGCTTTTATCACTGTTTGTAAAAATATTTCTTGAGGGTTTTTACCAAATAATAAAGCAGCTGCATTTGTCAATCTTTTCTCTTTAATCAGCTTCAATCTTT
>JAHIOG010000593.1 GCA_018895675.1 bacterium | reverse complement strand
TGGGATATTTTTCTTTAATACGTCTAAAAAAGTGTGGACATTTTAAAAAATTAGGACTAGTAAAGATGTTATCCTCAACTCCATGTTTATTTACCCAAACTCCCGTTAAAATATTACTCCATACCGAGCCACTTGATGTAGTTTGTTTTGTCTCTTTGTGTAATTCACCACCGCTGTAAGCATTCCACGTGAAGGCACCATTTGCATTAAGTGAATTAATATTCGGTGTATCCGCTATTTGGCTAGCACTGGCTAAAGCGCCATCAATACCAATTACATGAATATGATTTGTATTCTTAATTTCCAGACCATTTTTACATGAATATACTAATAAAATATTGAATGTCGATAATAATAGCCGTTTATTTACTCTTAAAAACATTTTTATATCTATTCTACTTTATTTTATTAACAGCATCTTTTTAGTCTGAATAAAATCATTATCCGCATGGATCTGATAGAAATAGACTCCTGAACTGTATTGCGATGCATCCCATTGGACCGTATATCGACCGGGATTCTGTCTCTGATTTACGAGGGTCTCAATAAAACACCCCATGATATTATAAACGATTATTGTGACATCTGATTCCCGGGCTATTTCATAAGAAACCGTTGTATTCGCGTTAAAAGGATTTGGATAATTTTGAAAAAGATTGAATGCACTGGGAATATGCCGAACCGGTTTGATAGATAGTAACGCCGCTTCCGTAGCAGAAAAGGTTACTTCAACAAAGGAATTGTTAATTAAAGTACAGTCAGTTTCGGTATAATTATTCAAATCTGCATACTGAGCGTCCCCACTGGCCCCAATAAGATCATAGACATCCGGATCTGAAAGTCCATCAATACCCCCACCTCCTCTTGTACTGGTGGCTGAAAATTGGATTTCAGTAACACGATTTAACCAACCCAAAGCCTGCAGTAAGGCAAAACTCCAGGTATTCCCCGCCGGAGAACCTATGGCAGAAATTGGAACAGAGATTTCAAAGAAGTTTTGATCCAGATTCTGGGCAAGCAACGCTCCGACTGAAACATCATTTCCCTGTGCATCTGCTACCATTATTGTATTATCGTTTGCCGTTATCTTAAAATCCCAGGCATGCTGGGCGCCCAGATTCACTTCGGTTTTACTATCTACACTCTTGCTTCCGCTAGACACACCGTCTTGGTCTATTAATATAATCGAATACGGAATGCTACTCGATTGAGCACTGTCGATTAAATCTACCAGAAAATAGAGATTATCATCATCGTATGCAATTCGGAATTCTTCAATATCGGCTTCTGTGCCAATAAATAAATCCCCGCTTGGGTAGGAATAGGGTTGTGGATTATCCGATACACCGGGGGCATCTCCACCATCCCCAAGATCGTCATTTACAGCGTCCTTCCAGATATATTCATTCTCGATGTGATCCAATATACCGGTATCCACCAATGTAGGAGAAATGCCCCGCCAATCATCCGGATTATTATCGATAACTATCGGATTGGTATGAGGACATAAAGTAAAGATGATCGTTTGAATACCAATCAGAGTCTGTTCACTATTCCCCTCTATTCCATCCGGGTCAAAATAGGTAACACGAACATCATAAGTCTCGCCGCCATTGATATTAGAAATTAGATAGTTGTAGGTAGATGTTTCACTTGATTTCGACATCAAACCATCATCAATCCACATGTCCTCAGATGTAAGTTTATGCTCCAACTTTGCAGTACCATCCGCATTTGCATCTCCGGAATAAAAAGCAGAAACAACAATTCCATTTAATGAATAGCCTGCATAAACGGTACTCGCAGTTGTCACTACCGATAATGTGCGAATATTGGAGATTGTATGGATACTATCCACCCACACCCCGTCTGGATCTATATAGTGAACCCGCACATCATATTCCGTCTCCGGCATCAATCCGGAGATTGTATGTATATAATTAAAATCTAATTTATCCATGTACCCTTCATTCACCCAGTTGCTTTCCAATGACAATTTATACTCCAAAGTTGCACTGCCATCGGTATTCTCATCACCCACATAGGGTGCAACCACAGTAATGGAATTATAACTGTGTTCTTCTGAGATGGCTTCCGTTCTGCTTCCCAGGGGACCATAAACCTTGGTACTATCTCCCACTGTTCCATCAGGCTTAATCATCCAGAGCTGAATAGCACCATCACTGACAGCTAGCTTCACATGCTCAAGAGTCGATTCCGAATAAGCTGTCCAGCTGCTGGAACCGATTGTTACAAGCGGAGCACCGCCGCCACCCGTAAGAACATAAGTGATACCGTTTATGGGAAAGGTTCTTTCATAGGCGTGAACATGTCCATAAAAAACCATGTCCACCCCATAGCGTTCAAATAGTGGACATAGCGTATTCCGCACTGATAAATCGCTTCCGTGATGTGTATCGGAAGAATAGGGCGGGTGATGCAGAAACGCAAAAATCCATGTCGCTGAAGACGCCGCCTGAAGATCATTCTCCAACCAGATGTATTGAGGACTCCCCTCCTGGTAATTGATATTGGTGTTTAAAGCGATGAAGTGGGAGTTACCGTAATCGAATGAATAATATTTCTCGGTACTGTCCGGATTGTTATGAGGCAAAAAATGTTGATCATAATAAAGCGGGCTTTCTCTTTCATGATTCCCGGTGGTCGGATATATAGGCGTATTCTTGCCGAGGTCTTTTATGGTCTCAAAGTAGATATCCCACAGATCCTGCGAGCCTCCTTCTTCTACCAGATCCCCAATATTTAAGACCAGATTGGGATTAGAAGCGATAATACTATTGACGACACTCAGATGATCACTAGGATTGGTTCTCGTATCGCCATAGGCAACAAAAACGAAATCTTCATCAGTATTAATTGCAGTATGAAAATTATTATCTTCACTACCGGTCTCCCCCGATTTTACCCGATAATGATAGGTTGTGGAGAGAGTCAGGCCGGTCAGTTGAAAACTGTGAATCTGCACCTGTGAGCTATCACTGACTATGGAACCATAAGACTCGGTC
>JAHIOG010000592.1 GCA_018895675.1 bacterium | reverse complement strand
TTTATTAAAAGGATAATCGATATATTGAAGATGTTTACAATCGAAGTGAAAAAACGGATTTTTTTGCGATAAGCATATCAAAAATCTTGACTTTCTCCTTTATATTTGATAGTCTAACACCTACATATGAATGGCAGTTTATATATAAAAAAAATATTGAAGGTAAGTGCCTTCGGTAGAATGTATTGTTTTAACCAAATAAGGAGGATGTAATGAAGAAATTGTTAGTGTTACTTTTAGCGTTGACATTTCTTTTCAGCTTTTCCGCCTTTAGTGCGGAAAATGGAGAGAACGTGTATCTCAAAGTCTGGGATTCAACCAACGATGATGTCCCGGAAGACTTGTGGGACATCGAGTACATGGGAGACATGGATGGCGATGGCTTCCGGGAATTCGCAGTTTGCACGGATGAAGGAGGCGCAATAATCTATCTATACGAATGTGTCGGCAATGATGATTATGCTATTGTCTGGCAATACGCTATTACGGCAGATTATTGTGTTGATAGTTATGTTCTTTGCAAAGGTGATCTTGACGGTGATGGTCTCGAAGAAATCATTGCCGGTGTTGCAACGTCTGGAGCAGGTCAATTCGGTGTCCATATTTTTGAGTGGGATGGAGTTACCGGAAGCGACAATTATGTGTTCCAGACCATGTACGATGTCGGTGATGGTGAAGGTGGATCCATCACAATTTGTGAGGCTGGAGATTTTGATGGTGACGGCGTGCAGGAATTGTTCCTTGGAGAAACTATTAATGACGACATTTTTATCGTTTCGCTCGATACTTTAAGTGATTTTGATTTTCCTACCTGGAATATCGAATTTGAAGATCGTCTCGATGACGTAGGCGGCGACTATTCACTCTGGGGATTCACATCGGGTGATTTTGATAATGACGGATTCACGGAACTCGCAATCACTGAATGGGATTATAATGCACTCATCGTAATTCAGGTAGATGATGTGGACACCTATTCGAGAGAACTGTGGTGGGACGATATGACCCATCCCAATGATGGCGCAGCACTAAGGTCTCTTTGTGCTTATGATTTGGATGGTGACGGTTTTACGGAAATTATTATTCCTTCAACCAATGGAACTGTCTATACGGTTAATAATACCGGTACTTTTGTGGATTTAAACTTGAGTGCGACAGCATTGGATTCACTTACGACACTTCCCGATATCACCGGCGCCGCTCTTGGCGATCAGGATATGTATCTCGGTAATGTCGGTGAGCCGGATATCTATGTCGCTGGCTGGTATGGTATCTACGACCTTGAATTCACAGGTGGAGACTATACCGATGCCGCCAACTGGCATCTCTATACTGTCTTTGAAGACACCAATGTCCGCTGGCAGCAGACAATCGTTGGAGATTTCGACGGTGACGGATTAAAAGATTTTGCGGTTGCAAGAAGAGATGGTCCGCCGTACATCGACATCTATGAACACGAACCACTTGAGAGAGGTGACTGGAATACTGCCGCCACTGTAGATAGTGCGGCATATCTCTATCAGACCCGTTGCGTAACGGCTGGTTCCGATCTCGATGAGGATGGAAAGAAAGAGGTTTTTGTAACAGATTACAGAGATGGTGGATTTATCCATGGTTTTGAAGTTGTTGCAGATAACACCCTTGAATGGATCTGGTCCTCAGATACCGTAAAATCATCGGCGTATGCTGCCAATCGTAATGTTGTTACGGGTGACTTTGATAATGATGGTATTGGTGAAGTTATTTTTGCCGTAAGTGGAAATTCGGGTGATGCAGACGCTGGCACTCCAGGATTGAACTTCTATGAGTGGGATGGCATAACCGATAACGGCTTTAGTGTTTATGCAAGAATTAATATCGATGATAATTTAAACACAGACAGATGGAGATTTGAACAGATTTCGGCGCCTTTTGATGTTGATGGCGATGGCATCAATGAGATGTGTATCGCAAATAATGGTTCGAATAATACTGTAGGCGACCGTTTTTGGGTCCTTTCCATCGATGGTGATTTTGAAAGTGGACTCTATTCGACAGTAATTGAAGCTGCCTGGAACCAGGGAGAACACGCCTTTAACGGATCGCCATATTATGGCGACTATGGTGACCTTGATGGCGATGGAACGTATGAAATCGTCTTTTCCGCCTGGGATCATGCCGGAGCATTTATTGTGGACGTTACCGGTGCAGATACTTATGAATTTGTGAATTATATTTATATGGACCCGTGGCTTAAAGATTATGTCTGTTACGGTGGAACCGCTATCGCAGATTTTGACGGTGATGGAAGAGATGAAGTTATGGGTAACTTCTATGGTAATTATGCTACTGTTATCATGAATATCGATGGTGATATTGCTGCCGCAACTGCAGAAAACAGTGTTGCTTCCATCAAGGGTCCTTACGGTGGTGGTGGCTGGAAGTGTGATGCCGCTGATTTCGATGGCGACGGTAAATATGAGTTTTATGCCTGTAACTACAACACTCATCACTATGAATTCAAACATCTTGGTGGAGATGTTCTTGACTCGGATAATTGGCAGGTTAAGACCGTTGTCAGTGAAATAGAAGAAAAAGATGGATTTGGATACTTCTCACTTGATGCTACCGATGATCTGGATGGAGACGGCTATCCGGAAATCGTTTTGGGATACCTTGAATCATTTGATTTTGATCCGCAAGTCTGGCTAAAGGTTGTTGAATATACGGGTGATGTGGCAGTAGAGAAAAATTGGAGAATCATTACCCCTAATGATTACAAGCTGTCACAGAACTTCCCGAATCCGTTCAACCCGACAACCCGGATCAGTTTCGATATACCGCTTGCCAAAGACGTTACTCTGAAAATCTACGATATGCTCGGACATGAAGTGCGCACACTTATAAGTGAACACAAACAAGCCGGCGCTTATACGATTACATGGGATGGAAATAACAATACTGGAAAAGCCGTATCAGCCGGTAGTTATATTTACCGACTGAAAGCCGGTCATGTGGTTAAAAGCAAAGTTATGACTCTGATTAAATAATCCGGATTTCTGATAATGAAAAAAGGGCGCTTCAAGGCGCCCTTTTTTGTGCTTATAAACATTGCCTTACAATTATTAAAAAACCTTCCAGGTTTCTGAGACCTGGAAGGTTTAGTGGTGAATCTATTGTTGGCGTTAGAACGACAAGCCGATTGAAAAACGATGGACATTATTTAAAATGCCGAAATCGGAAAAAGCATAATCAAAATTCAGGGATGCAAATCCTCTGATGCCATAGTGAATACCTCCTCCCACGGCAAATGACTCTTCACCGTCATCCAGGAGCAAGTTTGTATAACCGCCTCTCAGGAATAAGAACTCTTTAAGAGCGAATTCAAAACCGATATTAACGCTTTCAAGGTTGTCACTTGGGTGCATGGCATCAGCAGCGACAGTCAGACGGCTTATGCTGGTGTTCATTACATCAAAAGCAATACCTATTCTCAGGAGCAGCGGCAAGGACCAGGAGTCCGTGTCCAAATGTGCATTGATACGGTCATTGTTGCCTTCTTTGAGGATATCGATATCGTGTTTTACCAGAGCATCTTTACCCCTGAGGGTCATCTTATTCCCAAAATTTGAGATACACATACCAATCGTCATATCGTGGAACCGTGTTTTGAACAGCGTGCCAATATCGACTGCAATAGCGCTGGCGCTCATATGATAGATAGTTTGATGAATATATTTACCATTAAACCCGATGGAAAATCGATCGGTTAGATTACGCGCATAGCTGAGCCCGATCGCCATATCATTCACCGAAAACAGTTCACCGGTTCCTTCGGGTTCCAGAATTGTTCTGATCTCCATATCACCCATATTGATGCCGGTATATGAAACTCCAATAGCGCTGGCATGGTCCAGCTTCATTACCAAACTCGCAAAGTCATAATTGATATCAGCCAGCCATTCGGTATGATTAAGAAAAACTTCATTACGCTTTAATTTTGTCATACCGGCAGGATTCCAGTAAATAGCGCTGGCGTCATTTGCGATTGCGACGAATGCACCACCCATACCGATGGCACGTGCCCCTGCTTCAATCTCCAGAAAGGGGGCGCTGGTTGTGCCGACTTTAGAAACGTTTTTCACAAAACCACCCTGGAGATTAGCGATTGTCAATATTGTAATCATGAGAGAAATCGTGAATGTTTTTTTCATGATATAATCCCCTTCTATTTAATCACGGCAAATTTGCCGATTTTTGTTCCTATATCAGGTGCATCTACATGATACAGGTACAGTCCGTAAGCTACATCCAAACCATCTTTTGATGTTAAATCCCAGGATTCCGAACCGTCATCAAGTGGAGCTTGATGTTTGATAGTCTGAACTAAATAACCACGTAATGTGAATATTTTTATCGTACACTCCTGGGGCAGATGGATAAAATCGATTTTTCGTTCTCCTCTGCCGGATGTATAAAGATGTTTCGGTTCCCATGATGCCGCAACGATGTAGGGATTTGGCACCACGGCGACTCTTTTCAGATCGTCTTTAGCTTTGTTTTTATCAACAGAAGCTCCGGTAGTTGTAAACGTAAATATGTCATCCGAATTATACGGTTTGGATATTTTAAGCGTGAACACATCGCCGGGGTTGGGTGCAAAGGTATCCCATTCCAGACCGTCATATACATCAAAGCCCTGGTGGTTGCCGACCCAAAGAATAGTTCCGTCAACCAGCAAGGAATAGATGTTTTCGGAACGGATAAGATCGGAGGTTAATTTAATATCTCGAATTTTCGAATCATCGACCGGAATACCATCGACGATTTTGAAAATACTGATTCCTTTTTCTGTTCCGATCCAAAGGCTGTCCTGAAAATCGGCAAAACAACGTACTTTGCCGGATGCAAGCAGACCGGCTGGAATGCTGACCCAGCTGGTATCACCCGGCGGTAGTACTCCGATACCCCCTTCTGTTGCAACCAAAACGCCCAAAGAATTTTCATAAAATGTATTTATAGTTTTATTCGGCAATTTATCTGCAGGGATATATGATCTGTCAGTTCCATTGAATCGTACAATACCATTAGCGGTACCGACCCAGATGCTCCCGTCCTGAGATTCAAAAAGTGTGCGGATATCATAGGATGCAAATTCGCTGTCTATTGTTGTGTAAAATTGGTAATTGTTCGGACCAAGATAATGCGTCAACCCGGAACTGGTTCCAATCCATACCGATCCGTCACCGGCAGCGAGTAAGGATTTAATATCTATATCGCCTGATGCGAAAGTGTCAATCGGTGATTCTTCAAATTGCAGACCATCAAAAGTTAATATACCTTCTGACGTTCCAATCCAGAGTTTGTTATTAACATACTCGACAATACAATTTACCGAAACATTTTCCAGGGCATTATTTTCAACCTGTACCCAGAGCGTATCATAATAATAGGCGAGACATCCCTGTGAACTATTCGAAACCGCCCAGAGCTGCTGTTGTGAATCTTTAAATATCTGTTTGATATTGGGCAATTTACTCATCATTTCTATGATCCAGGTACCTTTGATAGCTCCATTAGTATTAATATCGTAATTATCAATAATCGGGAGCACTTTATCCCCGTGAGATAATTGACCAGTTTTAGTTTTAGCAAAATAAACGAATTGACTGCTGTCGCCAGTCGTAATATCTTTTACCCAGAAATTTGCCGGTTTACGGTTGTAGGATTCGAACTGTACTGAGTCAGTAATAATTATTTGATAGTCATGAGGTCTTTTGATTCCTTTGACACCTTCTTCATATTTTTTTGTCGAATGTGTAAACAGATTTCTGGGGTTTGTCCATCGGCTGGCTTCTGCCATGACCTCAATAGGGCTGGTGGTTACCTTTATGTGCATACCATGAGTAAAGGCATTGTAAACTTCGCTGTTGATCCAGGGTGAATTCACAATCAATGTTTCGGGATCGTCAGGATACGTGACATCGATTAATGAATATACTGTTGTCATTCTCTCCCGTTCTTCATTATCGCGGATATCAACGTTTGGTTCACCGGGTTTATCGGGATCTCCCGGAATTCCCGGAGTCGGAATGCCATCGCCTTCACCTTCGTCACCAGTTTCTGTAATTCCATCTAAACCGAGGTCGTGTAATAGTGATTCTCCCGGATCTCTGACGCCGTTTCCAAAATCACTGAAAGTCTCGCCGTCTTCACTGGTCTGGTAAATGCCATCACTATTTGCGTCGTCCCAATCGATACTGCCATTGTTTTCTGCTCCCCAATCATCATAAACGGTATCTATTTGGGTAATAGTGGTCGTGTCCGGTGGAGTAGCTGTTGTATCAATAATTGTGATAGTACTGGTAATTATTTTCATATCTAACGAATCGATCAGTCCATCATCATCATTGTCAAACCGGTCAATGTGGTTGGTGTACTTATTATAATTATCATGGGCGGGGTCGGGGTTAAAAATGGGATTGTAACCGGTTTCCAATGAATCCGGAATGTTATCTAACCCGTAATCTCTAAAACGTTCGCCCTTATTCCAAACGCCGTCCGGTTCATCATTCCAGCCAATCCAATCGCCATCGTTGTCCAGGCCATCGGTTTCCGTATCTTTGAAATGGATTTCGAAAGTTGCGTTATCCGGCACCAGTAATTTATCTAAAAGGTCGATGTTCACAGTGCCTGTTCCAATAAATTGCGATGAATCAATGCTCGATATAGTTGGCGGCACATACCCGGCGGCTGGTGCGTTTGGTACGACAACTACAGTATTGACGTCCGTTGCGATAACATTTCCGGACACGTCGGTAAAAAGCCGCTTGGAGCACTCCGAAGGCTGCATGGGTGGCAGAGAATCTTTATCCACCCAGCCATTTTTATAAAAGTTTTCATAGTATCCTTTATCGTAAGAACATACGGCGTAATAATAGGTTTGCCCGTTTTGTACGGTAGAATCCACAAAGGAGTAGTCTAAGCCGGTGTCGTCTCCCATTTCAAATTTCACACCGTTGTAATCGACAGGATGCAATCCGGTTAACCCATTATCAATATCAAATTGTGCCATAGGCTTATTGAAGGTCAGATTACCGTATGCGTCGGAAATCAGCCGTGTTTCCATAAAGTTTGGATCGGTAGCGCGGTAGATCCGGTATCCTTCAAAATCTTTTCCATAAATATGATCGATTGATCCTTCGGCGACCTTGTCCCAGTAGAGAGTGACTTTATGATCTCCGGGAACAGCCGTGACATTGGGTTTCCGGGGTGGCTTGGCAAATGTATAGTCGGCATTGTAAATCTGCTGAATGACGTCCGCATTCCTGAAAATATCTTTTTCGTCTTCACCTAATACCATCGCGACGGAGAATTTCCTGCGACTGTTCAGTGAATCATTTAATACGGACGGGAGCGTAAAGTAACCCGAACCGTATAGAAAAGTTAAATCGACATTTTGCTGAATACTTCCAAAGTAATCGGGACGGGTTTGATTCCAGACGCCTTCATCAGCGGAACACATAACTCCCGGCCAGGCTTCTGCGGCAAAGCTGGTCAAACCGATCTGATCGGATTCATCATTGTCGGTATATTCGAAGTTTGGCTCACCGGGATCGGGAACACCGTTAGCTTCGGTTCCATCCCAATCGGGTCCGGGATAGTCCTCATCTGCCGGTCCGATACCATCGGAACCCTTATCATCTAAATCCGGGTCCCAGTCACTATCGTTATCAATGCCATCCGCCTGGCTTTCATCAACCATTCCATCAAAGTCGTTGTCGATGCCGTCCAACGGGTTACCGGGAGATTCCAGGAATCGCCAGCCAAAGTATGCCGGTTTGAAACCGCCTTTGACGTTACTCCACATATCCTTGTCCCACTGATATACAATTGAGTTGGGGCGGTCGAACCAGGCGGCGTCATCATGCTGATCGCCATCGTCACCGACGTCAGCGTCGCCGTACATGGCAAAAACCGTTTTTTCATAGTCCACATCACCGGTATTATTGATCCAGTAGGTCCAGATGATCAGATCTTCAGCGGCAGGATGCGCCCATTGGTATCCGCGTACATCGACCTGAAATGCCAGCCCGCGTTTATTTGCTTTCATAACCGAGTATTCGACGCCTGTCTGAGCTGAGATCTGGCTTGTTGCGAAAATTCCTTTAAGTAAAAGGGTGTTCGAAAGCCCGTTGTCATTTAAGTCTCCAATGCCTTCGATAGAATAAAAATCCGCATTCTTTTCATTTGAACCGTTATATACTTTCAGCACATCCTCTTTACCGTAGGTCTTAATTTTGGATGGATCAAAAATATAGTCATCCGCTGTTAGTATTAGAGTCTTATTACCGGCGTCCACCACGGTAATATCGCCATTGAGGCGCCTGTAGTCCGGGTGGCTTCCCGGATAAAAAGGGAACTCATCATTTGCATAATCATTCATAACAAAATAGGTTTCCAGATCGCCGCGAACATATTTACCATATTGTCCATTCCAGTAACCATTCCATGAATTATCTTTCCCAGGCCAGCTCATGGGCCAGGAATCCGGATCGTCGCTCATGGCAATTTTATCCTGAAGCGGGTTCGCATATCCGGCGACCGGATCAAAACCAAGCTGACGATCGTTCTCATCTTTATCCATTTGATTTCGTGAGTCCACAACAATGCCGTCAGAAAATATATGAATAGGTAAACCATCGGCGTTATAAACTTCAGCGCCGATAATCGGTGTAAATTCTGCGAAATAGCTGCGACCGGATCCTTTTGGGTAAATACCGGAGTTTAATCTGCCGGCGATATTCCAGTTGCCGATACCGCCGAAATTGTAAAACAGTGTTAATATCAGGTTTCCATCCATTATGCCCGATTTACGATCGACTAATGATGTGGTCTCAGTTGGTTTTCCAAACCAGGAGCGCCGGGGAGAGTTTACTTTTCCATCGGCAGCCGGCAACCGGGTTATCAGTGTACTTATGAAAAGTGCAATCACGAATCGTTGTTGAAAGCGCTTTATCATGATATATTCCTCTCTATTTGAATTCAATTTCGGCGCCAAATTTTATCAGACGCGGAGCTGTATAGTAATCGGGTCGAATGTCGTATCCGTATTCTGTCGGAACTCCATCCCGGAGATTATAATCCGCCCGCCCCGTTCGGGCGAATACATAGCGGCTGTTTCGGCGATCAAAAAGATTATAGACATTGCATAGTAGTGATACCCGGTATTGTCCAAGCGAGATTTTTTTTAATAGTTTCACATCCACATTGTATTGAACAGGTTTTCGCGCACTGTTTTTAAACGTTTCCGGATCGCCGGATACGTTTGATGGGGTGTATGGTAAACCGCTACCAAAATAACCTAAAAAGCTGATACCCCAGGATCTGGGATCGGCGAATGAAACGGATGCATTGAGAGTGTGCCGCTGGTCCCAATCAAGGTAGATTAATTGTTTCTGAGGTTCTGCGCCCGAAGCAACATCCCAGAAGTTCGCGTCGGGATCAGAGGCGTTACCCTCAGCAATACTGTAGGTGTAATCTACGGATGCAGAGATAAGACCGCTGCGGCGTTTATTTAGTGTAAAAGTAATTCCCTTTGTATTGCCGAAGTCGTAGTTGATGTATTTTGCGTAGAATGTTCCGCCAATGTATGTCTCAATAACCTCGGTACTGGTTAGATTCCGCACGTCCTTATAAAAACCGGTTACGTCGAATGCAATATCAGTGGTTATCTGTTGTTGCAACCCGATTTCATACTGGACGGTTCGTTGTGGTTCAAGATTTGCGTTGCCCAATGTAGAGGAAAATCCAGATGACACTTCAAAATCGGGATTATCATACATGTACGTCAAAGGCGGCATCTGAAGGAAATGACCATATGAAAAGTGAATAACGCCCTGATCGGTGATCGGATAGGCAATTCCAAAGCGTGGACTAAGCTGGGTTTTTGCCTCTGAGTCTTTAAACCAGTATTCAAGCCGCTCTTCATCGGTTTTATCTATCTCTCCGGGATCCTGACGTCCATTGCCTTCCGTACCATCGGAATCCGGACCGGTATAGCCCGGACCATTCTGTCCGATGCCGTCAGTTCCATAGTCCCAGAACCTGTTGTCAGGATAAATGGGTGAATAGGGGTTTGGATCACGAGGGTCAGATAAAATTTTACCGTTGGAATTAAAGTATTCATAGCGTAAACCAATATTTACGATCATATCGCTGAATTCCATTTTGTCTTGAAAATAGACTGACCAATCATATGGATTATGATAGGACTTATCATAGTTAATACTGGATTTATAGATTTCAGTGGAAGGATCTTCGGGATCGTAAATCGGTATTTTGGGTAGCCAGTCGGTATTTTTATTGACCTGTACTACAAAATTTAATCTATTTACAGATGTTGTTTTATATTCAAATCCCCATCTGATTAGATGGGTCATGTTGATTTGACTGTTAAAATCATATTTAAGTGTGCGAAAGATTGAGCTACGATAATAGTGGCTCATCGACATCCCACCCGCATAAAAAGTATATCCTATAAATTCGTTAAACACCAGCGGATCAGTGTTATACTTGGTAGAGTCTTCCGGGTCTTTATGCCAATAATGTTTAGCCTCATTTTGTGTATACGAATATTT